>CAIYQA010000416.1 GCA_903928175.1 uncultured Spartobacteria bacterium
TCATCGCTGGACACTCCGGGAGCTGAACGAGCCTATGACCGGTATCAGAAGGATCATGGGGCTCTACCCGACAAACAGCTCGCCTACCTCTTTCTCCATGAATCCATGGAGTTGCTTGCTGAAGGTGGAGTCCTATCATTGCTTCAACAATATAACTTTCTCTATAACCAGCAGTCCTTGGGCTTCCGCAGAAAATTTATCGAACGCTGGGATGTTCGGGAAATTTTAGATTTTATTTCCGTCCGTGGATTATTTCAGAAGGGAGGAGCCGATACGAAGGTTATAGTTGTTGTTGCCGAAGCCGCTTCAAAACCTCCACCGGAGAGACAAATTCTTCACGCCACTTTCCGCCGTAGTGGCCGCGTGGATGCCGAGCAAGGCTTTGATATAGATTATTATGACCTTCACTGGTTACCGCGAGAGCTTGCGCTGACCAACGATGCCGTTTGGAGAAGCGATCTCTTGAGTGGTGGGCGGGTTTTAGATTTTGTAGACCGGTTGAAGAAATTCAAGACGTTAGGACAGTATGCAGAAAAATGTGGTTGGGACTCTGGAGAAGGTTTTGTTGAAGGAGCGAGCGGCGTCTCGCGACCGGCTGATCACATCATCGGCAAACCATTGTTACCTTCGAGGTCCGTAACTGAATCAGGGATTGATGCTCTAGCCATAACGATTGCTGCCGACAAACCGATTGAAGGACCTCGCTCAGAGAAGCGTTTTACACCTCCGATGCTCTTGGTTCGAGAGCATATGGATTTGCATCGGGGAATATGGACGACCAATTATTTGACCTATAAGAATAAACTTGTTGGATTCTGTGCTCCGAAATCGGATCTCGATAAACTTCAAAAAATCGATGCATGGATGGATATCCAAAGCCGTCCTCTTCGGGCATTCGTAGCAACCATTAGCGTCCGTTTGTTTACTCAAAAGGCTACAACTCTTTCCGGAATCGACATCTTGAATCTTCCTTATCCCGACAAGCGAAAGCTTGATCTGCCGATTCATGAGCAAATCCTTGTGGATGACATCGTTGACTACTACCGCGACCTAATTCGTCTTGGAGAAGACTCCAGTGCCATGAAACAGGCGGGCATTCCAGCCTTGCCTAGCTTCAACGAGATTTATACCCAGCAAATCAATGCCATCTACAAGAAAAACCAGTTGCGCGCACTGGAGCCGCAAAGTTGGCCGGGCGTGATTTGTCAGCCGTTTGTCTTTGGAAACGGCAAGGTGGATTGGATCGGAGTAGGCGAACTAAAGGGTAAGCTTGACGCTCTATTAAAAGAGCAGCGAGGCAGCGGGCTTACCGTCACCCGCATCGCTCGGATTTACGATGGTGGCTGCATTTACCTTCTAAAACCCGACCGCCTGCGTTACTGGTTACGTTCAGTTGCCTTGCGCGATGCAGACGAAACGCTGGCCGAATTGTGGGATCAAGGATTCTAACGACGCGACACGATGCTGGCCGATATTTCCACCTCCGTTCAAGCGAGCCAACTCGATCCAGAGGTTCATCTCTCGGGAACCGCCAGATATGCGCTCTTGGATTTCATTGCAGAGGAACTGCCTCGCTGGCGCGACCATCCTGACAGAAAGCCAGTAGAATCCGAAACCACCCTCACCAGCGGGCTCTGCGAACACCTAAACAGCGCCGCATATCGGTCAGCTGGTTGGAGCCGAATCCAATTCCGCACCGAAGTCCGGGATGAAATCAAACAGGGGAGGGCTATTGATCTTGCCCCGAAACCATGCGCGGCTATCATCTTCATTGAGGGTCGTCGGCATACCCAATTCGACACGCTTCTGCCAATTGAATGCAAACGCCTGCCAACGCCTAAAGAAAAGGATCGAGATGAGCGCGAGTATGTCATTACGAATCCTGGCACCACCGGGGGCATCCAACGTTTCAAGTTTGGCCATCACGGAGCAGACCATAAAGTTGGGGCGATAATTGGGTATATTCAGGAGGGTGCAATTGAAAGTGTTGGCTGATCAAGCAGCTTTGAGGGAGAGGGAAATCCAATAGGGATTCCAGCGGTGGTTTGCGCGTAAAACGCGGAGTTGTGCGATGGCCGAGGCATTTTCA
>CAIYQA010000417.1 GCA_903928175.1 uncultured Spartobacteria bacterium
CTTCGTGCCTTCGTGCCTTCGTGTGAGATTTCATAAGTTTTGCAAAAAAGGAGCCGCCTACATGATCTCCCGGAGACGTCCGCCGGATTTAATCTCGCCAGTGAGCGCCTGCGTGATCCGCACGTTGCCTTCGCTCATGCGGGGGAACTTGGCATCGGGGTCGATCCCGAGCTGTTCGTACATGCTCCCCAGCAAGTCCCACGGGTAAACCGGGCGATCCTTGACCTCCTCGCCGCGTGCATCCGACGCCCCCACCACATGGCCACCGCGGAAGCCGCCCCCGGCGATCAAGGTGGAAAAGACCCTTCCCCAATGGCCGCGACCGCCGCCCCACGGCTCTTCCCATTGCACTTTGGGGGTCCGTCCGAACTCGCCGCCGCACCAAACGATGGTGCTCTCGAGCAAGCCGCGCGACGACAGGTCCTGGAGCAATGCTGCGAGACCGGCGTCCAACTGCGGCAGCTTTGTGCGCATCGTTTGGAAATTCTGCTTGTGGCTGTCCCAGCCTTTGAAATTGATGGTCACAAATTTGACGCCGCGCTCCACGAGTCGCCGCGCCACCAGGCAGGACTGGCCGAAGGTGTTGTTGCCATACCACGCGCGCGTTTTATCCCCCTCTGTTGTGACGTCGAAAATTTTCGCCCCGTCGCCGAGGATCATGTCGTAGGCTCCTTCCTCCGAGTGGTGAAACTCCAGCATCGCGTTGTTGTTCTTCAGGGCAAGGTTCAAGGAATCCATGCGGTGCAAAAGCTCCCGCCGCTGCTGTTGGCGCTTGGCGGAAATCCCGTCCGCCACAATCCCCTGCACTGCGAACGGTATCTTGGACGGGTCGCCGCCCGTGGCGAACGGCTTGTAGTTGGGCCCCAGGAAACCGGCTTCCGAAAAGCGCCCCTGCGGCTCGGTGAGCACGATGTAAGGCGGGACGAGGCCTTTGTAGCCGCCGTCATACCCTTTCATCAACGAGACCACCGCGCCCATGGACGGGTACACTAGGCGGTCCCCTTCGGCGTGCCCGGTCTGCACGATGTAAGCCGCCGTTTCGTGCCCGTTGTTCCCGTGCGTCATCCCCCGAATGAGCGAATATTTGTCGGCTTGTTTCGCGAGTTCCGGCAGCAATTCGCTGATGACGATGCCGTCCGCGTTGGTCGCAATCGGCTTGTTGAGCGGGCCGCAGTAATCGTTGCCCGCCTCCGGTTTGGGATCAAAGGTGTCGAGATGCGAGGGGCCGCCCCAGAGCCAGATTTGGATCACCGCCTTGGCTTTGGCCGTGGGAACCGAAGGGGTGGCCAACTGGGAAGCCCTCCCGAGCTGTTTACCCAGCAGGAGCCCGGCCGCAGCCAGAGAGCCGCTCCGCAAAATCTGCCTGCGCGACATCATGTGATCGAGCATGTGGGAAAGAGGATCGTGTTTCATAATATTTAATGACGATAAAGAAACTCCGCGCTGTTGATGAGTGCCCAAGCCAGATCAAACAAAGCTTGCTCGCCCCTGGCTTCGCTGCTCGAAGCGTACGATTTTGCCTCCTGCACCTCCTGCTCGGTGGGGTAGCGGGACAGGATGGTCAAATAAAGTTGGGGAACCGCCTCCACGGGCGAACGCCCCGGGGGGATCAAGGCCCGCAATTTCGCGCTGCCCGTAATTTTTTTCTGGATATGGCTGGAATTGAGGAGATGCAGCCGCTGGGCCGCCGTGGACTTGTTGGTGCGCTCGGAAATCAACCCGGTATCGCGCGAGGGCCGCCCAAACAGGTCGAGGAACGGGCTGCTGATGCTGCCATCGGGCAGGGCGATGGAGCGCTTGTCCACCGGCACCCACGTGAACGGTTCGGGGATCATGCTCGAATATTCATCGGTGGCCCCGGTGATCTGGTTGATCGCGTCGATGAGCACCTCGGCTTCCTGGCGGCGCAACGGGTAAGAGGCAAAGTTGGCTTCGCCTTCCGGCTTGGGCGTGGCGGCAATGCAGGAGCGCTGGTAGGTATTGGAGTTCAGGATCAACCGGTAGAGATGTTTCAGGTCGTAATGGGCCGACACCAATTCCTTGGTGAGAAAGTCGAGCAATTCCGGGTTGCTGGGGGGATTGTCGGGGCGGCTGTCGTCGGGTTCCTGAATAATTCCCCGGCCCATCAGCCAAAACCAGACCCGGTTGGCCGCATTGCGCGCAAAGGGAGAGTTCCTGGAGGTGAGCAACCAATCGGTAAACAGTTCCCGCGGATCTTTGTCCGGCGGGATTTCAACGGCGGTGCCATCCGGAAGCGTCGCTTGGATCGCCTCTTCGTGGCCCTGGCCCATTCCGTTGAAGGAAATAATCTCCTCCTTCCATTCCCCGGTGCTCTTGAACCCGATCTGGGAGAAGAACACGGCCATGCCGTCCAGCTTCGCTTTGGGCCAGGCGTCCGCGCGCTCGCCCATGAAGGTCAGCGCCACCGCCCGCGCAATCGACTTCGGATCGCGGCTTCCCGCCGAACGGTAGAAGTTCACCTGCGGCATGCGGAAGTTGCTGCCATTGGCCGTCAGGAGTTCGCGGGCGAATTGGGTGTAGGGGATGTTCTGCTTGAGGGCCGTCCGAATCCAGCGGTCATAGGCTTGCGCCGCATTGGGCCAGAGATTGACGGGAAATTCCGCTTTGACGCGCAGCAGGTCGCACCATTTCATGCCCCAGTAGTCGGCGAACTCGTTCCGCGCGAGCAGCCGTTCGATCCATTCCGCGCGTTTGGTGGGGCTGGGGCTGTCGAGGAACGCTTGCGCCTCCTGCGCGGTGGGCAGCGTGCCGATCACATCCAGGGAAACGCGCCGAAGGAACACCGCGTCCGAACACAGGTTGGCCGCAGGCAACCCCAATTTCCGCAGCCGGTTGGAGACGAAGGAATCAACCCGGGTGGGAGCGACCATGGGCCCCTTGGCCTCGAACACAGCCGCCAGTTCCGCAGCCCAGGTGGGAAGGGCCAGGAGAACAAAAAGAAAAAGGGCCTTCATAAGGAGGTTGGGGGGTCCTGATCATGAGTAAACAACCCCTTTGTTAAGGGTTTATGTGGGAAGAAGCGCGAATTTGTAAAGGAAGTGTTAAACTTTGAAAACCGGGGAGCAAGTGCTTTCCCGAAAATACCCCAGCCATTCCTGGTTGGGCAAAGCGCAGCCCATTTTCCAAGACCCGTCAGGGATGAAAGAAATCCGCCGTCCCTGACGGGATTGCTGTTGTTTCCGAACCGAACCCAGCCATCAATGGCTGGGCTATTGCTAGGCGCCAACCTTCACCCTCACTTTTATGAGCAACACAGCCCACAATTTTAAAGAGATGTAAGATGAAGCCATTATACCTCCGGGTGCAAATAAACCCATCCCCGCCGCAAGCGGACGGGGATGGGTTTATTCACGCCCAACGAGGGCTTATTCCAAATCCACCGCTTGCAATCCCCCTTTAAGGGCGGCAATATTGAGCGCTTATGTCCGAGACCGCCCCTGTTTCCAAGATCGTCATCCTCGACTTCGGGTCGCAATACACCCAGGTCATTGCCCGGCGCGTCCGGGAATGCCAGGTTTATTCCCAGATCGTGAAGTTCGACACGCCCGCGACCGAAATCGCGAAGCTCTGCGCGCGCGGGATCATTCTCTCCGGCGGCCCGAGCAGCGTGTACTCCAGTAATGCCCCGCAGATTGACCCGGCGGTGTTCGACCTCGGCGTTCCCGTCCTCGGCATCTGCTACGGGCTGCAATTGATGGGGTTCCACCTCGGCGGGAAGGTGGAGCACTCCGACCGGCGCGAATACGGTGCGGGCCTCGTGCATCTCACCGACGAAACCGGCAAGCGCACCGACACGTGCGGCCTCTTCGCGGGGTTGCCCGACAGCCTGGACGTCTGGAACAGCCACGGCGACAAGCTCACGAAGCTGCCCACCGGATTTCACGCTGTCGGCCACACCGACAACTCCCCTTTTGCGGCCATTGAAAACACCGCCAAGCGGTTCTTCGGCTTGCAGTTTCACCCCGAGGTGGCGCACACCCCGCGCGGCAAGGAGTTGATCCAGAATTTCGTCTATCAAATCTGCGGCTGCAAAATGGATTGGACGATGGGCAGCTTCATCGACCAGACCTGTAACGAGATTCGCCAGAAAGTCGGCAAGGACCACGTGGTGCTCGGGCTCAGCGGCGGCGTCGATTCCTCCGTGGCCGCGGCGCTGCTGCACAAGGCCATCGGACCGCAGCTTACCTGCGTTTTTGTCAACAACGGCCTCCTGCGCGCCAACGAGGCCGAGTCCGTCCAGCGCCTCTACGGCGAGAATTTCCAGATCAACCTCAAATACGTGGATGCCACCGAGCGGTTCCTCACCAAACTGGAGGGGGTGACCGATCCCGAGACCAAGCGCAAGATCATTGGCGGGGAATTCATCCGCGTGTTTGAAACCGCCGTGCGCGAACTGACCACCTCGGATCAAAACTTCAAATACCTCGCCCAAGGCACGCTTTATCCGGACGTGATCGAGAGCGTCTCGATCTCCGGCAATCCCGCCGCGCTCATCAAGAGCCATCACAACGTCGGCGGCCTCCCGGACGACCTGAAATTTGACCTGATCGAGCCACTCCGGCAGTTATTCAAAGACGAGGTGCGCCAGGTGGGCCTGCAACTCGGGCTTCCCAAGGAAGTCGTCCACCGCCAGCCGTTCCCCGGGCCCGGCCTCGCCGTGCGGATCGTGGGGGAGATCACCGAAGAGCGCCTGCGCATCCTGCGCGATGCGGATGCCATCGTCGTAAGCGAAATGAAGGCCAGCGAGTGGTATTACCGAGTCTGGCAATCCTTCGCCGTGCTGCTCCCCGTCCGCTCGGTGGGGGTGATGGGCGACGAGCGCACCTACGACAACACCATTGCCCTGCGCATTGTGGAAAGCCAGGACGGCATGACAGCGGATTGGGTGCGGCTTCCCTACGAAATCCTCGGCAGGATTTCCTCGCGCATTATCAACGAGGTCAAAGGGGTCAACCGCGTCTGCTACGATATTTCCAGCAAGCCGCCGAGCACGATTGAGTGGGAATAAAGCCTGCCACCGCGTAGGAATTGCCGCAAAAAGGCGCAAAAAGCGCAAAATCAAAGATATGTGCGGCCATTTTGTGGCGGGTTGAGGACTCTCATGTCATCTCTTCAAAATAAGCGGACTCTTGAGCGCCAAAGGCGCGCGGCCATAACAGCCTGGGCTGGAGCGAAGCGCAGGCCCAGGGATTTCCCGGCAAAGCATGAGGGCTGATGGCCCGCACCATCTTCGGCGACGGTTATGGTGCGGGCCTTCAGCCCTGGCTTTTTTCCACTCCGAGTCCTGGGGCGTTGCCCCAGCTGGTATGGAGCCGCGCCGTTGGCGCTCAGGAAAACACCGCCCTCGCATCCAAAGAGTCCGGTTATTCGTGAGAGATGGCATCGGATTCAGGATGAACCTTCTCCCGTGCATTTCGGCGACCAAACACTCTGTTTTGCGCTTTTTGCGCTTTTTTGCGGCTATCCTATTTCCGCTTTCAGGTGCAGCGCTTGGCGGGTAAAATCCCCGCTGAGGATTCCGTATTCCAGCACGTCCTCGAATCCCCTGCCCTCTTTATAAAGTTGATCGCGGCGGCAGCCTTCGTAGCGCATCCCGATCTTCTCCATCACCCGCCCCGAAGCCGGGTTGGAGCCGAAACAACTGCTCTTGATCCGGTGCAACTCGAAGTAGGCGAACCCAAACGCCACCACCATGCGGGCGGCCTCCGTGGCATATCCCCGGTTCCAATAAGGGACGCCAATCCAGTAGCCGAGTTCCGCGTTTTGGTTTTCGGGATCGCACCCGAGGCCTACGCAGCCGATGAGCGTGGCCTCCCGGCGCAGTTCAATGGCAAATACCGCGCCGTCTCCGGCCTCGAACATCTCCGGATGCTGTTTGATCCACATCTCCGCCATTCCATCGGGATAGGGGTGGGGAATGTGCAGGGTCGTTGCGGCGATTTCCGGCGCATTGGCAAGCCGCTGCAACTCCGAGGCGTCGGCGAGCTTGAAGGGCCGCAACACCAGCCGTTTCGTCTTCAATGTCGGTTGACACGCCATAGATAACGCCATCCCCAAGGATGGTCCCCAAACTAGGTATCGGTTGGCGGCGCGGGAAGCGCTTCTTTGGGGCTGCCGGAGCCGAATAACCGGGAAAAGACGCGCTTGGGCAGGCTCCGTCCGGCATCTTCTTCCGCCAGTTCCGCCTGCGCGACGGCCTTGGCGTTTTCCCACGCTGGCGCGAACCCGGGCACATTGACCAGCATCCGCTTCTCGGCGCGGGCAAAAACTTCCAAATCCTGCTGCAACCGGCCTTCGGGCATTCCGTTGAACCCGGCCACGCGAATGCGCAACTGCTCGTTCTCCCTGCGGAGCGCTTCCATCTCGCGCTTGATCTTGTTCGCCGAACCGGATTCCAGTTCGAGGCGGTCGCTCAAGTGCTGTTTGAAACGTCCGAATTCCAGTTTGAGGCGCACCACCCGCCAGAGCGCCAGCGCCGCGAGAAAAAGCCCGAGTTCAAGCCCGAGGGCAAATGGCTGGAAAAGAAGGTGGTAGTCCATGATGAATGTTGGAGCGATGCGCTATTCCCCTTCGTCCGGTCCCTGGTAGCGGACCACGTGGTTGCATTCGTTGAGGTGCAGCACCCGGGGGGTGTGGGTTGCGGCTTCCTCGGGTGTGTATTGGCCGAAATTCATGATGGTCACCCGGTCGCCGATTTTTCCGAGGTGGGCCGTCGCGCCATTGAGTTCAATGACGCCCGCGCCGCGTTTGCCGTAAATGACGTAGGTTTCAAAGCGTTCCCCGTTGCCCATGTTGCCCACCAGGATGCGTTCGTAGGGCAGGAGGCCCACTTTTTCCGCCAAATCCTCGGAAATAGTCATGCTGCCTTCGTAGTGCAGACTGGCCCCGGTCACGGCGGCTCGATGGATTTTGGACTTCAACAGCGTCATTTGCATTTTCTTAACATGAGCCAACCGGCAAAAAATCGCAACCCTGAGTAATCAGGAAGGCAAGGTGCACCATAAAATCTATCAGGAACTCAGAAAACCACGAACAGAGAGGAGGGCTAAAGTGTGGGTCGATTGTGGAGATAACGGGCATCCTTTCGGTGACTATTCCGGGCCAATGCCTGTAAGAATTATGCTCTGCCGCTAGAAATAGGGCTCTCCCCTCAGAAATGAAGTCTTCCATTCGCACATCCTCTCATTAACACCGGGCTTTATGTCGCATTGATTGTGCGCTGAAAGCGCAAGGGAAACCAGCCCAGGGCAGAGCGCAGCGTCGCCCTGGGTGCCGCGCAACAACCGGTTGCGCCCTGCAAGGGCGCTGGTAAGGGGGAGCGGATTCAGCACGAGCGTTTCCCAGTGCCCTTGCAGGGCACGGCTCTCTCAC
>CAIYQA010000418.1 GCA_903928175.1 uncultured Spartobacteria bacterium
AGCCCCTTCGGGGCGAGAGGAATGCGACAAATTAAACCGAAACTGGTCTAAGCGCCGTTGCGCTTGAGCACGGGCGTCATCCTGGCCACTTTTTGCCGCATGACCTTGCCCATTTTGAATTTCACCGTGGCCCGCTCGGGGATGTCATAGCGGCTGCCCGGCTCATTGGGGTTGCGGCCGACGCGCGGCTTGGTGAGACGAATTTCAAACACCCCGAAATTGCGCAACTCCACATCGCTCCCTTCGGCGAGCGACTCCGTGATATAGTCGAGCGTCTTCTGGATCACATCGAAGACTTGCGTTTGCACCACACCAGTCTCATTACTGATCCGGACCACTAGATCCCGTTTCGTCAAGTTCGCCATAGCAAAACGCAGAATACTCCCTGCTTATGCATTCCGGCAAGCCGATAATTTTTGGTTGATCACCGCTCTTTTTCTCTCCCGGGTCTCCCTTGGACTTGAGGCAACACGGCCCCCGCACGACTTGGGTAAAACGGCCCATGTTCAGAACGGAAAAGGGGAAGATATGCGTAGAAAAAGATTGAGCCCCCCGCGACCGAATGGTCACGAAGGGCTCATGTTCCCCCCAGAACATCTTGTAAATTTATAAGGGGAAAATACCGGTTTTTGAAAGGTTGGCAAGGAAAAAGAAGCGATTAGTTTCCGCTTTGGAAAGCGGGCACAATCCAATGCCTTTGCCCACCACACCCTTTTTCCGGGTTCGCTTCCCCTGTGCTGTCCATTTAGCTCGCTCCCGAACCGAAGAGAACCGCCGGGATGGTTTTGAGCAGGATTTTGATGTCGAGCCAGATGGACCAGTTATCGATGTATTCGAGATCGAGCTTCACCCATTGGTCAAAAACCTGGACCTTGTTGCGCCCGCTGATCTGCCAGAGACAGGTCAGGCCGGGCTTGACGCTCAGGCGTCGGCGCTGCGCGTCGTTCTCGAAATTCGCCACCTCATACAACGGCAGGGGACGCGGCCCGACCAGGCTCATATCCCCCAGGAGCACGTTGATCAACTGCGGCAGTTCGTCGATGCTCGTCCTGCGCAACCAGCGGCCGAATGGGGTGATGCGGGGGTCCTCCCCCACTTTGAAAACCGGGCCGCTCATTTCGTTGCGGCATTCCAATTCCGCCCGGCGCATTTCGGCATCGGTCGTCATGCTGCGGAATTTATACATCGTGAAGGGCCGCCCGTTTTTCCCGCCGCGCTGTTGGGAGAAGACGATGGGGCCGGGGGAGGTTAGTTTGATGCCGACCACCGCCGCAAGCATCAGGGGGCTGTTCACGATCAGGAGCAAAAACGCGCCGACCCGGTCGATGATGCCCTTGACCAGCAGCGACCAGGAAACCGACGGCGTGGTGCGGAAAACCAGCATGGGCAGGGCGCCGAGCGCGTCGAAAGTCGGTTTGGCGATGGCGGTTTTGATGAAATCCGCAACCAGCCAGGCTTCCACCCCTTCCACTTCACAGGCTCCGATCGCTTTTTGAAGCAGATTCATGTTCGCCTGGCCGCCGGTGAAGATCACGCGATTGACCGAGTGCCTGTGCAGAGCGTTGACCAGTTCGGAGGTTGGCTGCGCTTCGATGTCAATCTCGCCCACAATATCCATCTCGATCAACTGCACCGGGGTGAGCGTCTGGCGGAGCGCCTTGATATCGGCCGGGCTTCCCGCCAGCAGAACCGGTTCCCGGTTGCTCCCGTTGCGGGCGCGGGTGCGGAAGAGGCTGATGGTTATCCGTTCCCGCAGCGTGAGCAATCCCAGGGCGAGGATTCCAAACAGCGGCAGCACCGCGCGGCTGGGCACCTGAAGACGGAAGAAAATAACGCACGCGCCGACAAGCAAGATGATCCAAAAAGCGGCACTGGCCATCTGGCGCAGCGATATTCCCAAAGTCTTTTGCAGCGGGTGGGTGTAGAACCCTTGCAATTCCAGCAAGATCGGGCCGAAGGGCATGATGATGAAAATCATCCATTGGCTCTCGGCGAAAAGTCCAATCGGCTCCAGATCGAACCAATACTGGCCAAGCTGCCGCAAAAAATAAGCAGCCCAAAAAGCGAAGGCCAACAGAATGGCGTCCGTGATTTGGTAAATTTGAAGATTAAATTCTTGTTTGCGACCTGTCATGCAACTGGTCAGACTATCGGAGTTTTCCCTTATTAAATCCACCCTGTTTTTTCAAATGCATATTCCTCCTTTTGCTGGTGCAGTTGTAGGGACGATCCACAGCCCGGGCGCGCTCGCCGCCGCCCTGGAGCTCCCCAGAAAGGCGGTGGATTTCCTGGAGGTGCGGGTGGATGCCTTTGCCGGGTCGGCCGCCGCCCTCGAAAAAAGCCTCTCCCGGCTCAAAGCACCGCTCATTGTGACGGTGCGGCATCCGGGCGAAGGGGGGGCCACCCGCCTCACCTTGGCGCAAAGACGGGCGCTTTTTGCGCGTTTTTTGCCGTATGCAAGCCTGGTGGATGTGGAGCTTCGCTCGGCCTCGGCGCTTCGGGCGGTCACCGAAGCGGCCCGTTCCAGAGGCATTGGAGTGATCCTTTCGCACCACGATTTCCAGAAAACGCCTTCGCTCTCGCGGCTCAAGGCGTTGCGGCGCAGGGCGACCCTCGCCGGGGCGGATGTTTTCAAGCTGGCGGCCAGGACCCGCACCGGGCGCGACCTGGCGACTTTGCTGGATTTTCTGTCGGCGCGCGCCCCGGCGGCGCTCCCCCTGGCGGTAATGGGGATGGGGGAATTTGGGAAAATCTCCCGGCTCGCCCTTGGGAAAGCCGGTTCCGTGCTCAACTACGGCTATCTGGACAAGCCGCAGGTGGACGGGCAATGGGCGGTGGCCGCGCTCAAGGAACGGCTCCGGGAGTGCTAGAGCGGTTTCGGTTGACGTTGTCGCATTGATTGTGCGCGCTGAAAGCGCAAGGGAAACCAGCCCAGGGCAGAGCGCAGCGTCGCCCTGGGTGCCGCGCAACAACCGGTTG
>CAIYQA010000419.1 GCA_903928175.1 uncultured Spartobacteria bacterium
ACAATCGAGGGCAAATAATAAACGAACTGAAGATTATAGAATGGAGACTATTCACCAAATTCACCGGCTGTTGGTTGGCATGTGCCTGACAGCATCAATGTTTATGAGTGTCCCATGGGCGGCTGCGGCGAACCTCAAAGCGTTGCCGGCGGGTTATGATCAGCTCCTGGATCGGCGCGTGCGGCCGATCGGTCCCAAAAATTGGCTGGGCAGCCTGAAATGGTATGCCCAGGAGGTTGACCAGCAGTTGACGCTGGTCTTCCGGACCAATCCCAAGGACCAGGCGTCCGCCGAATATGTCGTGGCCGACCAGATCCAAAGCTCACCGGAATCGGGCGCGACATTCCCGTCGGCACGCCGGACGTTCTTCCGTCTGAACCTGCCGGAAGGGGAAACCATCGGGCAGTGCGCCTACCGTGCCGATGGCGTCGAGGCTCGCACTTCCCACACCGATTATTCCGTCATCCTGCCCCTGCATCGGTTCGGCGCGTTGATCCGCTCGAAAAGCAGGGGCGTCGGAGCGGATGAGGGGCTGATCATCGAGAGTGGCCGCCTGCTCGGCTCCCGTTTGGTGACGCCGACGCCGCTGCAGGTCCATGTGGCGGCGGGGCAAATGACCTGGACCGATGGTCCTTACACGGTGGTGTTCCGTCACAACGGACAGCTCCGCGAGGCCGGCAAAGAGGCCTACGTTTTGCAACGGGCCGGGGGAGCGGAATTGCGCCTGGCGGTGGCCTTCCACATCGATCCGGCTATGGCACGAGCCGAGGCCGACCGCCTTTTCGAGCATTCAGCGGAGGCGATGGAGGAAAGCCGAAAGGAGTGGAGCGACTACTTGGCCTCTTGTCTGATCACGGATTACCCGCAAGGCTACCGGTATGTGGACAAGTCCACAGGAACGCAAATCGACATCGGCCGCGAGCAGTTGCACCAACGACAGCTCTGGCACTGGCAGGGCGTGCTGGCCAACGTCTACGACATCGATTTCAATGCCATGCCCGCCCTGGTGACCCCGGACAAATCCACCTGGTTCGGCTGCTGGTCCAACGATTCCGCGGAGGCGCTGCGAGCACTAGCCCGCACCAATCAGAAGGCCCTGGTTCGCAAGTGCCTGATCCACTACGTGCGTGTGGCCATCAACTCGCAGGGCGATATGACCTGGTATCTGCACGGCACCGGCGTACCGGGCCTGGGCAATCCTTGGGACCTGGGGCGACTGTCGCACGGCGTGCCGTGTTTGATCACCGCGCTGGCCGATTATGTTGCCGAGAGCGGCGACCTAAGCATTCTTTCGGAACCGGCCGGCGATGGGCAAAACATTTACGACAAGATCCGCCATTATCTCAAGCAGGTTTTTATTCATCGTGACCACGATGGGGATGGTTTGGTCGAATGGACCCAGCTTTGGGAAGGCGGGGCCGATGACAAGGTGGGGCCGCTCTTCACCGGCGCTGCCATCGGGACTTGGTGCAAATCGATCGAGAGCATGGATGAAAAGGCGTTCGAAAAGTTTCACGCCGCCAATGTCCGTCCGGTGGTCAACCTCTACGAACAAAACTTCTTCCTCTATGCGTTGAA
The DNA here is from genome assembly GCA_903928175.1 of uncultured Spartobacteria bacterium. GTDB lineage: Bacteria > Verrucomicrobiota > Verrucomicrobiia > Chthoniobacterales > Chthoniobacteraceae > UBA695. The sequence continues at coordinate 1,579 of CAIYQA010000419.1, forward strand.
TGCCCTTGTCGGCTTGGCGGAAAAGAACAGCGACTCCGAAACCGCCCGGATCGCCAAGGCGCGTATCGATCGGATCGTAACGGTCCTGCGCGATCGGCATTGGGATGACAAGGACGGGTTCTACTACGATTGGGATGTCAACGCGGGGAAGCTGTCGCGGGTCAAGAATCAGGACGCATTTTACATCCTGCGATTCCTGCCCGATCGTGACCGGGCGGCGCGCATGATCAAATATTTGGATGATCCCGAGGTCTTTGGCTTGCGCTACCTGCCATCGCTGGCGCGCAACGAAAGGGGATTTAAGGCCGACGGCTATTGGTGCGGCGGCTATTGGCCGCGAGAGGCCAGCTCAGTGGCTTGGGGGCTGGCCGCTGTTGGCGAATGGCGGTCCGCCGAGGAGATGCTTATCAAGGCCCTCTGTTGCGGCCAGGGAAAGGAATTGTGGGAGAACGTCAATCCGCTAACCGGGAAACCTTCCACTCCCAATCTCTGCATGGCCTACAATGCCCTGCTCAATGTCGCCTTGCGCGATATCCATGACCGGGCGCCGCGAAATCCTGCGAGTTACACCCCGTCCAAAATTCAAACGGATTAAAAGAAGGGATTGAAGGATGAGAAGAACACGTTCGGCGGGCTACGCCACTGCCTATATCGGCAAGTGGCACGTCAACAGCGGTGGCCGATGATTGGACATCCCTCGGGGACGCCTTCGGGTTTAGGATGTTCCAGGTCTTGGAATGCACGCATAAGAGAAACAACGTCGATCAGAACTAACTCGGATAAATCACAAAAGAATGAACTGATGAAAAACATATTTGGCTTGATAATGGCTGCTGCGCTGTGTGCGGGGTTGGGAAACACATTGATGGGACAAACAAATACGGATGCGCAGGCGGCCCAGCGCATGGGCCGCTACAATGTGGTCTGGACGAGTCCATCGAAAGACTGCACCGGCGTGATGCCTATTGGCAATGGGGACATCGCCGCTGGGATCTATGCTATCGAGGACGATGATCTCTATTTGTTGCTCTCCAAGAACGATGCGTTTAACTCCGTCGGCGATCTCTACAAGACCGGCCGGGTCAAGATCTCACTCACCCCCAATCCGTTCGCGGCCGGGAAACCGTTCCGACAGACGCTTGATCTGCCCACCGCCTCGATCCGAATCGAGGCTGATGGCGTGAAGCTCCGTATTTGGGCGGATGCGAAGCGGCCCGTTTACCACGTTGAAATTGACTCGCCGCACGAGCTATCCGTCACAGCCCAGCCGGAACTCTGGAAACGCTATACCGGATGGGGCGGGCC
>CAIYQA010000420.1 GCA_903928175.1 uncultured Spartobacteria bacterium
AGTTCTTCGGTGGACTTTTTCGCGACGCTGGGTCGGTGTTCTTTCATGAACACTCTTATTTAAGCATTCCTGTACAAAAGTACACATCAAAGTTTCTAATACTTTCCGACTTTTACCAGCCAGCACTTCCAATTGCACCCCTCCCTTTCTCTTGCGGTGAAGCCCCTCTTGGGTTCATGCTTGGTGTTTGCCTTATGGCCAAGACGTTTTTCATCACCACTGCCATTGACTACACCAACGCCGCACCGCACATCGGCCACGCGTACGAGAAAATCCTCGCCGACGTGCTGGCGCGCTACCATCGGCTCAAGGGCGAACCGGTTTTCTTCCTCACCGGCGTGGACCAGCACGGGCAAAAAGTCCAGCAGACCGCGCAAAAACAGGGGGTCGCGCCCGCCGAGTTTGCGCGCAATGTCACCTGCTCTTTTATCGATCTGTGGGAAAAGCTCGGCCTGAGCCACGATGCCTGGGCCGCCACCACCGAGCCGCTGCACAAACGCGTGGTGCAAAATATCCTTCAACAGCTTTTCGACGCCGGGGAAATTTACAAGGACAGCTATGCGGGATTTTACAGCGTCCGGCAGGAACAATTCCTCACCGACAAGGAGCGCGGCCCGGACGGGGAGTTCGGTCCCGAGTGGGGGGAGGTGCAGGAGATTACGGAGGAGAATTACTATTTCCGGCTCGCCAAACATCGCGATTGGCTCCTGCAATATATCGAGAGCCATCCGGAGTACGTCACCCCGGCGTTCCGCCAGACGGAGCTGCGCAATGCCGTGGAGCGGATCACCGGCGACCTTTGCATTTCCCGGCCCAAAACGCGCTTGGAATGGGGCATCGAACTGCCCTTCGACGCGGGCTATGTCACCTACGTCTGGTTTGACGCGCTCATCAACTACATCAGTTTCAGCGGCTACTGGAAGGGCGCGGAACCGCACAATGCCGAGTTCGACAGCCGCTGGCCCGCGCTCCATGTCATCGGCAAGGATATTCTCGTGCCCGCCCATGGCGTGTACTGGCCGATCATGCTGCACGCGGCCGGGTTCACCGATGCGGAAATTCCGCCGTTGCTCGTCCACGGCTACATCAACAGCGGCGGCACGAAGATCAGCAAAAGCCTCGGCAACATCGTCGATCCCGGCCTGCTCGCGGACAAATATGGCGCGGGTGCGCTTCGGTATTACTTAATGCGCGACACCGTCACCGGGCAGGACATGGAATTCTCCGAGGATCGCCTGGTGGTGCGCTACAACACCGACCTGGCCAACGACCTGGGCAACCTGCTCAATCGCACGCTCAACATGGCCCAGCGCTACCGGAGCGGCGTGCTCAAGCGGCCCGCTGCCGGGACGGAATGGCTCGCGCAAACGCGCTCCATTGCCGCCCAATATGCCGCAAAAATGGATCAATACCAGGTGCATGCCGCCCTCGAAACAGCTTTTGGCCTGGCCGCAAGATGCAACGCGTACATCGAGACGCAAGCGCCGTGGAAGCTCGCCAAGGACCCCGCTCTCGCCGAACAGCTCGACACGGTGCTCTATCATCTCGCGGAAACGCTCCGCATTTTGGCGATCCTGATCTCCCCCGTGCTCCCCGAAGCCGCGCGCGGCATGGCGGGGCAACTGAACGTAAACGCCGAACCCCGGCTCGCCGACGCGCTCCTTGCCGAAGCCGCGCTGCCGGAAGGCCACGTCCTCGGCAGCCCGACCCCGCTCTTTCCCCGCGTGGAAACCGGAACAAAGGAATAGCGCAGCATCCAGAACTCTTCCCCAATGCAATCGCCGACTGAACAGTTCTCGTTGGGCAGGCTATGGTGTTTCGGCCTGTTGCTGATTGCCCTGGGCTGGTATTTGCGTCCGGAAGCGCGGCTTTCTCCCGGGGAGACGGTTACGGAGCCGTTTGACGGCGTGCGGCATGTGCATCGCGTGGTGGATGTTCCTCGGCGCATGGACATGCATTTTGTCATCCTCGATTTGAGCAATCCGCATCTGCGCTTCGAGGTGACGGGCCACCCCGGGGTCGAGCCGGGCACGAATCATCGGGAGACGACCCAGCATGTGGTTGGAGTGTTGCGGGCGCAGATCGGCATCAATGGAGGGTTCTTTGACGACTTGGGCAACTCCATTTCGCTCAGCGTATCCAACGGCCGACGCCTCTCCCCGTGGCACCCCACCGAACGCAATCACAACAACGGCCTCAACATCAGCCGCGACAACAAGGTGACGTTCATGACCCGGGCCGCGGCGAACCCCGACGGCTTTGCATCAGAGCCGCCCGTGGAGCTTTACAACGCGCTCGCAGGCAACGTGCATCTCCTTCACAACGGAAACGTCACCGCCCTTCACGGAGGCGATCCGACTTACCCTCAAACGGCGATTGGATGGACGGCCGACAACCGCTTGATCCTTTTTGTCGCGGATGGTCGGCAGCCCGAGATCAGCCACGGGATGACTTATGAAGAGGTGGCGTATGCTTTGCGGGGATTGGGGGCGGTCGAGGCGATTGCTTTGGACGGCGGCGGATCGGCCACGCTCGTGATGGCCGACACGCTCACCGGCGCGCCCCGGGTGGTGAATCATCCCTCGGATGGCCGCGAGCGCCGGGTCGGCAACAGCCTGGCCGTTTTCGCCGCGCCTGCGCGGCGTCCCGAATCCAAATGAGGGCTAGAGCATTTTCCGTTTTGCTTGTCGCCATGCCTCTCGCCCTGCAAGGGCGGAGTAAACCAGCCCAGGGCAACGCCCTGGGTTTGTTCCCAGATAGCGCCGTGCCCTGAAAGGGCACGGGGAAAACGTTCGCGCCGCTCCTTGCCAGCGCCCTTACAGGGCGCAAGCTCTCTTGCGTTGGATACCCAGGGCGGCGCTGCGCTTTGCCCTGGGCTGATTTCCTCTGCGCTTTCAGCGTGCAAGAAATGCGACAACGTCAAACGAAAACGCTCTAGCTCCGCTCTCCGTATCCCGCCCCGCTCCAATGCTCCAGCCGGTCGGGCAGGGCGCAGCGGGCGCAATCGGCATCGCAGCTCATGCAGAAATCCTCGTAGATTTGCAGCAACCCCTGTTGCGTCATCGCCCGTTTGCCGAGTTCGCGCGCGAGCGCGCCCGACCCAAACAGGCGGCGCGCGGCGATCTCCACGCGCCGGTTGGAATCCGCCGCAGGCAGGGCGCGGTAGGTTTCCCAAAATTGGGGAGCCGCCGAGACTGCGCCGGGGAAGAAGACGTTGAGGAGCAGGTCGGTAATGCGCGCCTCTCCCACGAGCGCCATGCGCGCGAGCGAACGCCGGGAAGTAAGCGTGTAATGGAAATCCCAATACGGATGTTGGAGCTGACGGAAAAAATGGCGGATTCCCTCCACGTTCGCCGCGCGCGCAAGCGTCTCGAGCACCGGCCAGTGGCGGGCAATTTCCGCCAGGGCCGCGACACGCCGCTGCGGATGATTGACGGGGCGCTGGCCCCGAAGATTCCACAGCCCGGCAGGGACGATGAGTTTATCATACTCAGTACGATGAAACCACCATTGCTCCCACACCTCGCGCAGATAGCCGCGGGTGTCGCCCGCCATCGAGCCCAGGTCGGTGGCGTTGAGGAATCCGCTTCCGGCAAAGAGCAGCGGCTCGATGTTCATTTGCCGCGAACGCACCAGCGCGAGGGGAAAACGCTGGGCCAGGAGTGTAAAGGGAAGTTTATTATTGCGGTAGCCGAGCGCCTCGGCGATCCCTTGGTAGAGCGCTTCCCCGGGGCCGAATTGCTCCGCCAATCTCGCCTGGCGCGCCGCTTTGCGGCAAAGCCGGTATTGCGCCGCCGCCTCCACCATTTCCAGCACGCGGACGGCGGGCAGCGCCGCGAATGACTCCCGGCAGGCGGTGGTCGCGCAGGGAGGCGGATCGACCGGGAGAAACTCGAACCGGCTCACATCCAACCAGATTTGCGGCACTTCGCGGCCCAACGCGGTGCAGGTGGCCGGGACAGCCTGGCCCCGCTCGCGGGCTGTCTCCCGCACAAAGACGTGGAGGATGGTTCCTTCGTACTCGGGGCTGTGGGCGGCCTGCTGATCCCAGGCACTCGCATTCCAATGCACCGCCACCCCGCCCCGGACCCGCGAGCTCCCGAAGGCAATCTCCGCGCCGGTGAAGTGCGGGCCCGGCTCCTTGTTCCAGGCGCCAAAGTGCTCCACGCGCACCTGCCCGCCGGTGGTGGTCAGGAATTCGCGGCCGAACTCGCCCGACATCCAGAGCGTTTGCAGTTCAATCTCGGGAATCTCCCGCGCGACGCGCAGTTGCGCAGCCTCGGCAACCACGCTCTGTTCGAGCCAGCGGGCGTAACGGTCAGCAAGTTGCATGGGCGCAGGCGGAAGGGATTTTCATTGGCGTGAGGAAGGGGGTGCGGGGGGTGGTGGAGCGAGTTCCGACTCGATGACCCGGAGCCGCGCGGTGGCGGCGGCGGTGGGAAAGCGCTTCATTTGTTCGCGCGTAAGGGCAAGCGCGGGGGCCGTTTTGCCGCTTTCCCGCAATAGGGAGATCGCATGCAATGCGCAACGGATGCAATCTGCATCTTCCTTGTAATACCGGCGCGCTTGCGCCCAGGAAACCAGCGCGGATTCAGGGTCTTTGGCCGCGAGCTGAAGCAGGCCGAGGCCCTCCAGTATTACTCCGCTCTTGAGTGCCCTGCCTTTGGCTTGGAGCGCCGGTTCACCCGCCGCCCGGCCTTTTTGCGCCCAAAGCAGAGCCCCGTCCCGGTAAGCCGCGTATTCGGCGGCAGCTTTGGGCGGCCTGGCCATCACCGAAGCTTTGAAGGGGCGGTAGAGCGGGTCGCCAATGACCGTGTTCATCCAGGAGAGTACCGGTTGCGCGGTGTATGCCGCGTCCGCGAAATTGGCCCCTGCACGCAGCCGCTGCTCGAATACATCGAGGTGGTTTGTCAACGCGAGGTAGGGCTCAAACACATTGCCCAATGTCGCGGCGGCTCCCATGTCGAGCAACGGCGCGCACCAGCCGTTCAAGGGCGCCCTCAATGAACCGGCGCTGAAGGAATGCAGGTGAACGGCAATCGCGCCGGGAAGAAAATGGACATTCTTTTGCTTGAACGCCCCGTTTACTTCGCCGCTATACCATCCGAAATAAAGCGCGGCTCTGCTTATTGGATAATACTCCGGAAAAAGCGCGGGCGCGCTGTCGTGAACGCACGGCATGCCGTGGCTTGCGAGATCAGCCGCGACCGCTCGCATCCATTGGTCGCCCTCCAAATGCCCCCCTTCGGTGAGCCCGCGCGAATCGATGTAGGCAAACCCCCAAAGCCCGGTCTTTTCCGTCGCAACGGCATCGTCGATCATGCGGCGCACCGTGGCCGGTTCCGCCGCATCCAACCGGCAGACCCGCAGCAGCCAGGGCGGGGGCGGCTCGTTTGGCCGCAGGCGGTTTTTGAAGCAGGGATTTTCCAGCGCCCCCGAAATCTGCCGCGTGTTCAGGCCGAGCGCCGCCAGTTCCGAATCGACCGCCGCTTCGTTGCGGTTAAGGGCCGGTGTTGTCACCGACTGGTCTCCTTCCCACGCCGGGGTCGCCGCGATTTTAAGCGGGATGCCCCGCACGAGCGCCACGTACCGGATCGTGCTCACGTCCACGCGCCCGTTCACCAGGTCGGCTTCCGTTTTCCACCAACCGCGCGAGAGAAAGGTTTCGCGGAGCGGAGCGGCAATCGTGCTTTCGTACTCGGCCCGGCTGACGCATTCCTCCAGCGTGCATTTGAGCCCGATCAGGTGGTCCATGGGAATGCCGCGCTTTTCGGCGTAATACCCGGCGAGGCATACCGACGCATTGTCCGCATCGTTGAACACCACCACTGTGGCCGCGGCGTCCGGGTCGGGAGCCGCCGCATTGCAGCGCGCGACGAAGCCAAAAATAATCACGCAAAGACGCAAAGGCGCAAAGAGGCGTGTGATTCCTTTGCGTCTTTGCGTCTTTGCGTGAGTCATCTTCGAGGCTCCCGTTGCTTATTCACAAATCCAGCTTCAGGCCGTCGTAGGCGATGCACACGTCGGGGGGCAGGGTGGCTTGCGTAGCGGCGTGCCCCAGTTCATGGCAGAGGTGGGTGAACCACGTCGCGCCGGGACGAACGCGCGCGACAAGTTCGAGCGCTTCGGCGATGTTCATGTGCGTGGGGTGCGAGCGTTGGCGCAGGGCATCGACGATGAGCACGGGAACGCCGCGAATGCGCTCCACCACAGCCTCGCCGACCTCCTTGCAGTCGCTTAGATAAGCCGCCAGCGGGCTGCCCCCGCGCTCCAGGAGATAGCCGTACACCTTCGCGCGCCCATGCTGCACCGGGAGCGCCGTCAGCGTGGTGGCCCCGATTTGGAACGGCTCGAAAGGCGCAATCACCCGGGCCTCCGGCAGCACATAGCCGGGAAAAATATTTTGGCCGTTGAAGGCAAACGCGAAAATGCGTTTGAGGTCGTCCATCGTCTCCGGCCCGGCGTAGATCGGCAGCCAGCGCCCGCCCTCGCAAAACCGGCGCAGATCGTCAAAGCCCATCATGTGATCGGTGTGCCCGTGCGTGTAAACCACCGCATCCATCCGCCGCACGCCCTCGCGCAGGCACTGGAGCCGGAACTCCGGCCCGGTATCCACCACCCAGGCCGCTTCGGGCGTTTCCACATAAATGGAAGAGCGGGTGCGCTTGTCGCGCGGATCGGCGGAGAGGCATACCGGGCAGTCGCAGCCGATCATCGGCACTCCTTGCGAAGTCCCGGTGCCGAGAAAGGTGAGGGTAAGGTCTGCCATGAGAACGCGAGTCGCGGGTTGAAAATTTAGGATTACCCTACATAATCCCCCCCGTGCCCGCAACGCTCACTTCCCTCCGAATTCGCAATCTGGCGCTGGTCGAAGACCTTGAATGGCGCGTGGGAGGCGGTTTTGTCGCCATCACGGGCGAGACCGGTTCGGGCAAATCGATCATCCTGGGCGCGCTCAAGTTGATTCTCGGCGAACGGGCGGACAAGAGTCTCATCCGCACCGGGGCCGATGCCTGCACGGTGGAAGCCGTGTTCAGCCTGCCCGATGCCGACACGCTCAACCCTTGGCTGGAGGAACAGGGAGTGGAGCCGTGCGAAGGCGGGGCGTTGATCGTCAAACGCAGTTTCACCCGCGCCGGGGCGAACCGGCAATTTGTCAACGCCAGCGCCACCACGCTCGCGGTGCTGGAAGCTTTGGGAGATTCGCTCGTGGATCTCCATGGACCGCACGACCACCAGTCGCTGCTCTCCGTGGAAAAACAGCTCGACCTGCTCGACGCCTTTGCGGGGAGCGCTTCCGTGCGGCGGGAATACGAGGCGCTTTACCGGGAGCTGAACGCGCTCCTTGCCGAACACGCAGCGCTTTCCAGCAGCGAGGCAACGCTCGAACGCGAGCTCGAACTGCTGCGACACCAGGCGCACGAAATCGAAGCCGCCGCGCTGCGCGAGGATGAGGAAGCCGCGCTCGTCGCCCGCTACCACGTCGCGGCTAACAGCCGCCGCCTCGTTGAACTTTCCACGCAGATCGCCCGGCGGCTCTCCGATGCCGAAGACGCGCTGCTCCCCGGCCTCTCGGAGCTGACCCGGCTCTTCCGCGAGCTGGAGAAATTGGATCCCGCCACGGCCCCGCTCGCCCAGGCGCACGCCGATGCGTTGACCGGGCTGGAGGACGCGGCGCGCGAATTGCAACGCTACGCGGAACGGCTCGACCTGGACCCGGCGCAGCTCGCCGAACTTGAGGAGCGCGTGACGCTGCTGGAAACGCTGAAACGCAAGTATGGAGCAAGCATACCCGATGTGATTGCTTTCGGCGAACAAGCCAAAGAGCGCCTGCGCAAAATCGAGTCCCGCGGCGAGGAACTCGAGCGGCTTGCCCGCGGGATCGAAACGGCAAAGTGCGCCCTGCTCGCTGCCGGGAAAAAACTTTCCGCCAAACGCGCCGCCGCCGCGCCAAAGCTCGCCGCCGATGTCTGCGGCCAGTTGCGCGATCTCGGGTTCAAGAAAAGCGGCTTTGAGATGCCGCTCAATGCCTTGGAAAAACCGGGCCCGCGCGGGTTGGAGGCGGTGGAATTTCTTTTTGCCCCAAATCCCGGTGAACCGCTCAAGCCGCTCAAGGCCATCGCATCGAGCGGCGAAATTTCCCGCGTCATGCTGGCGGTGAAAACGTCGCTCGCGGGCGAGGACACCATTCCCCTGCTGGTTTTCGATGAGATCGACGCCAACGTGGGCGGCGAGATCGCCCACACCGTCGGCGCGAAAATGCGCTCGCTCGGGGCGCGCCACCAGGTGCTCTGCATCACGCATCTGCCGCAGGTCGCGGCGGCGGCCCGGTCGCAATATGTCGTCACCAAGGAATTCCGCGACGAGCGCACCCATTCACACCTCGCCGCCGTGGAAGGCGAGGCGCGTGTGGAGGAAATCGCGCGGATGCTCGGCGGCAAGAGCGCCTCCGCGCTGGCGCATGCGCGGGAACTGCTCAACCAAAAGGAGTAAGGGCTACCCCTGGCTCTCCGCCAGTTCGCCGCTTTCCAGCCTCTGTTTCAACCCGGCGAGGTCCTCTTTGATTTCCCGCTCGGCGCTTTCCCCAAACAGGCTTCCGGTCATCCAACCCAAAACCCCTCCGGGCGGATTGTATTCCAGCTTCACGCGCACAATCGTCCCCTGCCCGTGCGGCTCGGGCTCGAACCGCACTGAGCCCGCGTTGGCGACCGCCGCGCCCGGCAGGCTCTCCCAGGCGATCATTTCCCGGGGATGTTCGTTGATGATCTCGGCGTCCCATTCCAGCCGGCGCCCCCATGGGGTCCGGACAACCCAGTGTGAACGGCGTTCATCAAGCAGATCGACCCGTTCGATGTGTTTCATGATGCGCGCCAGATTCGGCAGATGCCGCCAAAATGCATAGACCTCCTCACGGGGCCGGTTGATGACCACACTCTGCTCCAGGTTCACCCCCACGTTGTCGGGCACGCCGGGGCGGTCGGGTTTCACGCTGGTGACGCCGAGGCTTTGATAAAGCGCGCACTGGCCGGTGACGCCCCGCTGGATCAAAGCCGCGCCGAGCGCTCCCAGGAGCACACCCGAGGAGCTGCGCCGGGTGAACCCTGCCAGAATCAGGCCCAAGCCGCCCAGGATGGAACCGTAGCGTTCGGCTTCGCCGAGATTTTTGGGCTGCCGCCGCCGTTGCGCAGGCTGCCGGCCATTGGGATGCCGCTCCTGTTCTTTGCCGCCCTCTGTCACATTTGATGTTTGTTCCATAAAAACCGCTCCTCTCCCCGGGGGCAATTTCGCGACGGGGCGACGGATTGGTCGTGTCCGCTTGACCTCTCCCCCGGCTTCCCCTATCCCTAGGTGCGTCCCCTATGAGCGAACCTTCTCAAACCATCAGTTTGAATGACATCGGCATGCGCTACATTGGCGCGTTGCAGCATTTGAGCGACTTGATGGTGCTGACCTGGGCCGGCGCAAACGCCGTGGATGAACAAAGCTACAATGAGACGTTCCGTTCCGTGGCCGGGCTCCCCTCCACGCCCTTCCGTTTTCCGCTGGAAACCGCCCGGCAGGAAGCTGCCCGGTGGTGGTTTAAAAACAGTCTCGGCGAAGTATTGGGCCTCTGCCTGGTTTTCCTGGAGGATATTCGGCGCGTTTGCGGGCTGGTGGCTTTCAATGTGGCCAAAGCCAAGGCCACTGGGGACCTCGCCGCCCTGGCGGCTGAGGTCAATGCCGAGCTTGGCCCGCTCGATCTCCCCGCACGGTTCGCTCATTTGAAGAACCGTTATGCGTTGAAGCCCCCGCTGGAGGCTGAAATGATGAGCCTGGCGGCGCTGCACCGCTGTTTTCTGCAAACCGGCGGCACGGTTCCCAAGGGAATGGAGATCACGGTGCAACTCAAATCCGTCGAGCCTCCCACCGAGGGAAGGCCCGAGCCGCGTCTTACCGATTACTCGCGGACTTGGACCGAAGAGGATCGGATCACGATTTCCCGCGCGGAACATGCCGCCGTCTTTACCACCGCCTCCGTATTCCTGAGCGCCATGCTTGCCGCCGTTCAGGAGTTCGCCAAGGCTTCCGGGCTCCCGGAAATTTCTTCTCCGCAATGAACGACGCTTTGCAGAGCCCGCCCCCGCCGCCGCCGGATCTTCCGCCGCCGAGCTTCATGAACCCGTTGGAGAAGCGGATTCAGTACAAATTCCGCAATTCGCTTTTTCTCGCGGAAGCCCTGACCCACCCGAGCCTGGGCCACGAGACGCAGCGGCACCACTTTGATAATCAGCGGCTCGAATTTTTGGGCGATGCCGTGCTGCAACTGATTTTCACCGAACATCTTTTTTCCCGATTCCCGACGCTGCCGGAGGGGCACCTCACCAAAATGCGCTCCCGGCTGGTCTCGCGCGAGGGGCTCAAGGTGCACGCCATCGCGATCGGCCTGGGCGAGTATCTGATGATGGGCCGGGGCGAGGAATCGAGCGGCGGCCGTTTGCGGGCCTCCGCGCTGGCGGATGCGTTCGAGGCCTTGATCGGCGCGATGTTTTTGGACAGCGACTTGGAAAGCGTGCGCCAGTTTGTCCTTCGCGAAGCCGAGCCGGATATCCAAAATCTCCTGCACGAACCGGTCCATGTGAATCCCAAGGGCCGGCTCCAGGAACTTTTGCAGGCGCTCTCGCCCCGCAGCCCGGTGTACAGCGTCGTGAGCCAGACCGGCCCCGAGCACCAGAAACATTTCGTATCCGTGGTGACGTGGAACGACCTGGAGCTTGGGCATGGCAGCGGCCGGAGCAAAAAAGAAGCGGAAGGGGCAGCCGCCATCGACGCCCTGCAAGCCCGCCGCTGGGAGTCTGCTGAACACAGTTTTCCACCTACGAAATAAGAAGTGGTGCGTTTGTTACACACGACCCTGCACCTTGCTTTGGGATAATTTTGCCAATAACTCCCGGGATCGCGCCAATAACTGCGCAAAACCTGACCCTCGGGCGGTTTGTCGGCGCAGGCTCCCGGGTCAATGGCAGGTTCTTCACAAGACCGTTTGGGCATGGAACTCCCGCCGCTGCAATGTGGAACGGGTTTTTGACGAGATATTCACAACGAGATGATGAAGAAGTAGATTTCTAAAAAATAAAATCATCTTCAGAAGCTCGGGAATAACTTTGGCCCGGGCGCCGAGAGAGGTTTGTATTTTTTCGGGTTGGAGCAGGGAGATCGACCCGTTATGCTCTGCCCATGCTCGACATCAGGCTCATCCGGGAAAATCCCGACTACGTTCGCGAACGGCTCGCCAGCCGGGGCGGAGACGCCCATTTGAAACTCGACGAGATTCTCGCCTGCGATCGGTTGCGGCGCGAGTTGGAAACCCGTCTCCAACAACTCAACGGCGACCGGAAAAGGTTGAGCAAGGAAATCGGGATGCGCCGGTCTAGGGGGGAACAGACACCGCAATTGGAAGAGCAAGTGCGCCGAATTGGAGATGAGATCACGCGGATTACCGAACAAGCCGCACAAGCAGACGAATCCCAGCGCAATCTGTTGCTGCAACTGCCCAACTTGCCCCACGACCAGAACCCGATCGGCGCGGATGCCAGCGCGAATCCGGAGCGCAAGGTTTGGGGAACCCAACCGGCGTATGCTTTTCCCCCGGCGGATCATGTCACTTTGGGAACGAAACTCGGGTTGTTTGATCTCGAACGGGCGGCCAAAATCAGCGGCAGCGGCTTTGTTTGTTTCACAGGGCAGGGGGCTCGACTGGAACGGGCTCTCATCAATTTTTGTCTCGATCTCCATACGCGAGAGCACGATTACCTGGAAGTCAGCCCGCCTTTTTTGATCCGGCGCGAAGCGATGGTGGGCACGGGGCAGTTGCCGAAATTTGAGGAGGATATGTATGGGCTGGAAAATGGGGAGATTTTCCTCGCGCCCACGGCCGAGGTGCCGGTGACCAATCTGCACCGGGAGGAACTCCTCGCGCTCACCGAGCTGCCCAAAAGCTTTGTGGCTTACACGCCGTGCTTCCGGCGCGAGGCCGGTTCGGCGGGGCGCATGACGCGAGGGCTCATCCGGGTCCATCAATTTGACAAAGTGGAGTTGGTAAAACTCACCACCCCGGAGACCTCGTGGGCGGAACTCGAAGCCCTCACCGGGCATGCCGAGCGCGTGCTGCAACTCTTGGGGCTCCATTACCGGGTCATTGAACTGTGCACCGGGGATATGGGGTTCGGTTCGGCCAAAACCTACGACATCGAAGTGTGGGCCCCCGGCCAGAACGGTTATTTGGAGGTGTCCAGTTGCTCCAATTACACCGATTTCCAGGCGCGCCGGATGAACCTCAAATTCAAGGATGGCGAGGGAAAAAACCGGTTTTGCCATACCCTCAACGGTTCGGGGACCGCCATGCCGCGCCTGTTTGTGGCGTTGATCGAGACGTATCAGCAGGCCGACGGCAGCATCAAAATCCCCGAGGCCCTCCAGCCCTACTTTGGTGCGGCGGAGATCCGCTGATTTGCCGCGCGCAAAGGACGCAAAGGACGCAAAGGACGCAAAGAAGATGAACCAAAGCGGCCTGAAGTTGGATTTCAAGCACCTCTCCCGCACTGCCCGCTATCTGGTGGGCGTGTCCGGGGGACGGGATTCCGTGGCGCTGTTGCACGCTTTGCTGGATGCGGGATTTAAGCGGCTCATCGTCTGCCATCTCAACCACGGGTTGCGGGGACGCGCCGCTGCGGGCGATGCGCGATGGGTTCAGGCTTTGGCAAAGCGGCTGGGTTTGGAATGCGTTTCGGAGAAAGCGGATGTCGCGCAGCTCGCCACGGAGACGGGGCAATCCCTCGAAACAACAGCCCGTAACACCCGCTATGGTTTTTTTGCCCGCGTGGCGCGTCGGCGCAGATGTCGCGCACTGTTTCTAGCCCACCACGCCGACGACCAGGTGGAGACTTTACTTTTCAACCTGTTCCGGGGCACCGGACGCGCCGGGCTGGGCGGGATGAGCCCGGAAAGCGAGCGAACGGTGGACGGGGTGCGGCTCCGGGTGCTGCGACCGCTGCTTGGAGTCTGGCGCGAACAGATCGACCTTTATATTAGCGAGCATGCGATCCCTTTCCGCGAAGACGCGAGCAACCGGGCGGTCGATTTCACCCGCAATCGCATTCGACACGAACTGTTGCCGCTGCTGGAACGGGTCTTTGGGCGCGACGTGCGGGGAGCGGTCTGGCGCACGGCCACGTTGCTGCGGGCGGAGGAGGATTGGCTCGCCGCGCTTGCGGGCGAAGAGCCGGGCGTGGAACTCGACGTGCCGCTCCTTCGCAAAATGCCTCTCGCCCAGCAACGCCGTCGCATCCTGGCCTGGTTGCGCCAGAACGGGGTGCCGGATGCGGGATTCGACCCGGTGGAAACCGTCCGCTCCCTGCTGGAAACTGCCCCGCGCAGCCCAGCCAAGGTGAATCTCCCAGGGAACTGGCACGCACGGCGCCGCGCAGGACGCCTGTTTTTGGAGCGTGGGAAGCAAAGCACCCCCTAAAAATGTAGAAGGCGCAAGGTTTTGAAACCTTGCGCCTTCTTTCATAGGGGAAACGCTTTGGAACATAATGGAATCCCTGAGGTTTGCAACAGGAATCTATGGGTCCGCCCTTTTTGACGGGTGGTGCTTGTCCCAAGTCTCTCAAGCGGGTTGGACCGCCGCCCAAAAAACGGAGACAAGCTGGGAAATTTCCTCATTTTTGAAAAGGATATTGCAAAAGCGATAATGTTTGCTGCCAACGGCGATAATGGGTCAAAAAGAGTTTTTACAGAGAAAAAATCAGGAAAATGCGTAGATTTTATAATTCTGGAGCTGGCCCGAAGAGCGTTTTTGGCACGTCTGAATGGGTGGGGTGCGGGAGTTGCTAATATAAAATGTAGGCGTCGGCAAGGAGCTGGCAGCCATAACTCACCAACAACAAAAAACATATGCTCCAGAAACTAAACTCACGTCGCGGGGGCTTCACCCTCGTTGAAATCATGATCGTTGTGGCGATTATTGCCTTGCTGGCATCCATCGCCGTTCCGAACTTCCTGCGCGCCCGCCTGCGTTCCCAAGCGACCGCCTGCAAACAGGATCTTCGCATGCTTGATGCCGCCATTGAGCAATATGCCATTGAGAACAACAAGAAGCCCACGGATGCCGTGGCCTTCACGAATCTCAAAGCCTACATCAAGGAAAACAGCCCGCTTTATTATAACGGCGGAAACGACACGCTCGGCAATCCGGTTCTGTTCAGCACGATCTCGGCTAGTGTAGTGTTTCACAAATAAGGGATCATAAGGTTTCGGCGTTTTCCGCTTCCATTTTCTGGCGGGCGCGCTTGATCTTCGCGAGAATTTCCGCG
>CAIYQA010000421.1 GCA_903928175.1 uncultured Spartobacteria bacterium
CAGGGCAGCGCCCTGGGGGTATGCGTGTGAGAGAGCCGTGCCCTGCAAGGGCACTGGGAAACGCTCGTGCTCAATCCGCTCCCCCTTACCAGCGCCCTTGCAGGGCGCAACCGGTTGTTGCGCGGCACCCAGGGTGGCGCTTCGCTTGCCCTGGGCTGGTTTCCCTTGCGCTTTCAGCGCACAATCAATGCGAAAACGTCAAACGAAAATGCTCTAAAGAGATGTATAAACCTTGTGCGAATTTGCAAAAAACCGACTCTTTGGATGCGAGGGCGGTTTTTCCTGAGCGCCAAAGGCGCGGCACCATACCAGCCTGGGGCAACGCCCCAGGGATTGAACAAAACGGCATCCGGGCTGAAGGCCCGGCGCATGGAACAGGGATTTTCGGAATGCTGCGTAGGGGGTTTGTTTCCAGCCGCGCAAATAGCTATTAGAAGCAGGTTGCAAACCGGAGCATTCCCCCCTAGATATTCACCCCATGGCCCGTCGCGCAAGTTTCGCCATTCATCCCGTCTGGATCGCCTTGGTGTTTTGCCTCGTCTTGGGGGCAATCGCCGCAGGCTATTTTATTGTGGGCCGGGTCAACGACCCTTACCGCACGCTCGCCCCGCTGGAAGTGCCCGCGTATCTGGAAAACTCGAACAGCCTACGCGGCAACAGCTACAAAATCAGCGGCGCCATTTGGAATTTTATGGCCTCAACGACCCAAGCCGGGCGGCTGTTCTCGGTGGAGGTCAATACCGGGGCCGCCACCGAAATCCTGCCGCTCTTCATCCCTGCCGAATTCAACAGCATGAATATCCAGAAAGGGCAACACTTCAACTTCTCGGTGGAAGTGGACGAGAAGGGGATCCTCAGCGTAAAGGGTCTTAAAAAAGCATGAAACGGCTCCTTCTTTTCGTTCTGTGCAGCGCGGCCCCCCTTGCGGCGCAGGTCCCCGACGCTCCCGCTCCGACCTCCCCTTCCAGAACCGCACAGCCTGCGACCCCGGCCCCGGCCCCCGCCTCCTCCTCTTCCAAAAGCGCGCAGCCGGGCAATTCCTTGCTCGGCAACGACCTGCCGATGCTCAATCCCGGCAACGAAATCCTCTCCTGGGACGGAAAGAATTGGAATGTCACCAACCAACGCTTTTTTCAGGCGCGGTTTGAGAAATATTTAAATGCCGCCGAGGAGACCACCGGCGAGGATATCCAATACCAAAAAATTCTGCGCTCCATCCTCACCCGGCTCGCGCCCGAGAACGACAACTACACCGCCACCCTCGAAGCCTGGAAACTGCTGCCCCAGGCGTCCAACTACACCATCGACGCCCACCTTTGCGACGCGCTGGCGGACGCCGTTTACAGCGCCTGGCTTTCCATGCGGGCCCAGGACCGGCTCGTGCAGGCCAATCAGGAACTTCTCAACCAGCGCAAGCAGTACGAATGGTCCTCGCAGCATATCGACACCGTCACCTTCCATTACGGCGGGAAATCCAGCGCTGCCAAACAGGCCAAGGAAGCCAAGGACGAAGACAAGCGCCTGGCTCCCTACGTCCAGCGGCTCGCCGAAGTCAATGCCCGGATCGTGGCGAACACCGCCAAGCGGGAAATCTCCCAAGTCCAGGCGCGCGTCGAATTTCAGGCGCTGATCACGCAATTTTTTCTCCAACGCCGTTTTCAACACGTCGTCATGGCCACCCGGTTTTACCGGCATCTGTTCAATGATGGCGCGACTACTCTTGGCGAAAGCAAAACCGGCAAAACCGAAAAGGCAGGCACCAAAAACGATAAAGACACGCCGATCACGGAGCTTTACATGAAAGAAACGGGGATGCCACTCACAGTCGGCGTGGTCGATTCCCTGGCCAACGAGGCGATGCGCGACGCGAAGGAAGGGGTGGAGGCCTACAATTATCTGCTTCAGAAAAACGAAATCGAAAGCGCCACCAAACGCCTCAGCGAAGCGTTTCTGATCGGCGAATACATGCCGGAAATCCGCACGCTCCCACGCGACAAGAAACGGCAGGCGCTTGAATTTTCCCAAAAGGGCAACCGGCTCATTTCCGCGCTCGATGTGCGCGATTACGCGTTGGCGGAGTCGCTCGTAAAAGAGATGGAAACCCTCGCGAAGGACTTTGACGCCTCGCAGCCGCGCGCGGCCATCGAGACCGCCCGCACCGTGAGCGCCATGCACCTCGCCAAGGCCAAGAACGCCGCCGTGAGCGGGGATCGCGCAACGCTCGAAAGCGAATTGCGCGAGGCGACCACCCTCTGGCCGCGCAATCCCGCGCTGTTGGAGGTCTCCGGGATGATCTTCTCGCATGCGGATGTGCAGGGGAAGGCGCTGGCCGATCTCGATCAGTTGATGAGCCAGCACAATTTCCGGCAGATTTACGATGACAAGGCGCGGTTCATCGCCTCCACGGCTTTTGATCCGCAGCGCCAGAAGCAACTCGAGGCCGCGCTCTTGAACCTGCAACAGATCGAAACTGTGATTGGCCGCAGCACGGAAATCGCCAAACGCGGAGACGTTAGCGGCGCTTGGGAGGGGGTGGAGCGGGCTTACAAACAATTCCCCGAAGACACCAAGCTCAACCAGTTGCGGGCCGATCTCACCACGGAGGCTTCGGATTTTGTGCGTTGCATTCGCACGGCACAACAGCTCGAAGCCAAGGGGCAAACGGGATCGAGCCTCGCCTGGTATTTGAAAGCGCAGAAACTTTATCCTCCCAGCGAATATGCTCAGGAAGGGATTCAGCGCCTCGTGAAGAAAGTGCTGCCGGGAAGTTGATGCGGCGCGCCGGAATGCTTCACCGCTCCATTGCCGCCCGCATCACCTCCACGGGCGCGGGGCGGTTGAACCATATCTCAAACGCGAGCACGCCTTGGTAGAGCAGCATCGAGGCGCCGTTCGCCGCTCGCGCGCCGACGGATTGCGCGTCCTCCATGAGCGGGGTGTTCTGCGCGGTGTAAATGGTGTCATAGACCAGCAGGTTGGCTTGGAGAATGGAAGCGGGAAGCACGGAGGGGTCGGTCCGTTTCATGCCGCAAGAGGTGGCGTTGATGACAAGGTCTATGTTCGTCAATTGCGCAGCGAGCTTCGCTTCCTCCCAAGGGACGGCCTCCAGGCGGGGCCTGGGGCCGAACACGCGCGGACCCTTGAAAAACGGCTTCAGTTCCAGCGCGAGCTGCCGGGCTTTTTCAAAAGTCCGGTTCACGAGCACGAGCCGCTCGCAGTTTTCGATGGCGCACTGGGCGGCAATCGCCCGGCCCGCGCCGCCGCCCGCGCCAAGCACCATCACGCGCAGGTCGCGCAGATCGACGCCAAATTCCGCCTGCACCGCGCGCAGGAGACCGGGGCCGTCGGTATTGAATCCCAGGAGCCGTTCGCCTTCCACCACGACGGTGTTGACCGCGCCGATTTTGCGGGCGTGATCGTCCACGGCGTCGAGCAGACCGAGCGCGGCGGTTTTATGCGGGAGGGTGATATTTGCGCCGATGAAACGCGCGCGGGGCAGCAACCGCAAGGCCTCGGCCAATTCCTCGGGCCGGACGTGCAGCCGACAATAACGGGCCGCGATGCCGCACGCTTCCAAGGCGGCGTTGTGCATCTGGGGCGAGCGGGAATGGGCCACGGGATCGCCAAACACCGCGAGCCGGAGCGGCGTCTCCTCTCCAGCAGTGGCGGCTTCCCACTGGCGCAAGTCTTCGAGCGTATAGACCTCTTTCATGCGTGGGCTCGATCAGGAAGGATTTGGCCCGCCAAGTCAATCGCGAATCAGGGTTTACTGCACAAGGCGGCATTTGACAATCTGAGCCGGCTTCTCTAATTAATCCTCCATGAATACCCCCGGAATGACGATGTGGTGCAGCCGTCTCGTGCTTGCGCTGTTTTGGATGACTGCCTGTGGAAAAGCGAGCGCGGCGGATTGGCCGCAATGGCGCGGCCCCAATCGCGACGGTGTTTCCAGCGAAAAGGGTTGGCTGGCCACTTGGCCCGCAGGGGGACCCAAGGTGCTCTGGAAGGCGAATTTCGGACCCGGCTGCTCGTCGCTCGCGGTGGTGGGCGAGAAGGTATTTACCATGGGCAACGACAAGGATACCGGCTTTGTTTATTGCGCGAATGCCAACAACGGACAAATCGTCTGGAAATATTCCTTCCCCTCCGTCTTGGCAGCCCATGCCTTTGAAGGGGGCCAGTGCGCGACGCCGACGGTGGATGGCGATTTTGTTTTCGCGCAAGGCCGTCAAGGGCAGTTCTTTTGCCTGAACAAGACGACCGGAGCGCTGGTTTGGTCCAAGGATTTTCCCAAGGAGTATGGCGTGAAAATGCCGGGCTGGGGATACGCCGGCTCGCCTCTGGTCCTTGGCGAAAAGGTGATTGTGGAAGTGGGAGCCAAGGGGGCTTCGGCTGTGGCATTTGACAAGGCCAGCGGGAAAGTGCTCTGGCAAGTCGGCGATGAGGCCCAGTCCTACGGTTCTCCCTTTGCATTCATGCAGGATGGCAAACAGCGGGTGGCTTTCTTTAACGCGTTTGGCCTGGTCATTCGCGAAGCCGCCGACGGCAAAGAGGTGCTGCGTTTTGCCTGGAAGACCCCTAATGACATCAACCCGACAACGCCCATTGTCGCCGACGGCAAAGCCTTCATCGCTTCCGGCTATGGCCACGGCGCGGCGCTGGTGCCGCTGGGCGTGGCGGATCCCAAACCGATCTGGGAAAGCAAGGAGATGAAGACCAAGATGAATAGTTGCGTCTTATGGGAAGGGTATCTGTACGGCTTTGACGAAAAGGCGCTGACCTGCATGGAGTTCGCCACCGGCAGCGTGAAATGGAAAAAACAAGATCTGGGCATGGGGGCATTGATCGTCGCGGATGGGAAGCTCATCATCCAAGCGGAAGAAGGGGATCTGGTGATCGCTGAGGCCTCTCCGGCGGCTTACAAGGAAATCAGCAGGACAGCGACCGCTGCCAAAAAATCGTGGGTGATTCCGGTCCTGGCCAACGGCAGAATCTACACCCGCAACAACAGCGGCGAAGTGGTCTGCTTCGATGTTTCGCCGATTCAATAGCCATGCGTTCTACTCTGGTTATTGGACTTGCCACAGTGCTGCTGGCGCATCCCCTGCCTGCGCAGGAGTGGCCCCAATTTCGCGGGCCGGATGGCCAGGGGCACACGGAAGCGGCGGGGTTGCCGCTGACTTGGAGCGAGACAGAGAACATCCGATGGAAATGTGAAATCCCCGGTCAAGGCTGGTCTTCGCCGGTGGTGTCCGGCAGCCAGGTGTGGATGACAACCGCGACCGAGGAGGGCAAATCGCTGCGCGTGCTGAGCGTCGATTTGGCCACCGGCAAGATTCGCAACAATGTGGAAGTCTTCCATATCCAGGTTCCTTTAAAAAAACACCCGATGAACAGCTATGCGGACCCTTCCCCGGTGGTTGAAGGGGAGCGTTTGTATGTGCATTTCGGCACGAACGGCACGGCTTGCCTTTCAACGCAGACCGCCGCGGTTCTCTGGAAGAGAGATGATATTAAACATGATCATTATTGGGGGCCGGGCAGTTCTCCGGTACTTTGGGGCGACAAGCTCATCATCCCTTGGGACGGCAAGGATGCGCAGTTCGTTCTCGCGTTCAATAAACAAACCGGGGAGACGGCGTGGAAAACGCCGCGCAGCAGCATAGACGGCAAACCGCCAAAAGTTCCAGCCGGCTTTTGCACCGGCCTCACCCTCAATGTAAAAGGGGTGGATCAAATCGTCATTCCAGGCCCTTACCGGGCGGCCGCATACAACCCGAACGACGGCAAAGAATTGTGGTGGGTGGACTACCTCGGCTTTTCGGAGACGGCCCGGCCCGTTTACGGAAATGGACTGCTTTATTTTACCACCGGCAACGGAAGACCCACCCTTATGGCGGTCCGGCCTGAGGGGACCGGCGATCTCACCGAAACGGGTGTGGTTTGGAAAACCAACAAGCAAGTGCCCACGATCCCCTCGCCGGTGCTCGTGGGAAATCGCCTCTACGTGGTGCAGGACGATAGCGGTATGGCCTATTGCCTGGACGCGCTGACGGGCAGCGATGTGTGGCGCGAGAACATCGGCGGCAAATATTGCGCTTCGCTGCTGTCAGCCCCGGGACGCATCTATTTCTTTGATCGCGACGGCACGACAACCGTGCTGCAAACGGGGGACACGTTCAAAATTCTCGCGCAAAACAAGCTGGATAACGGCTGCATGGCTTCCGCTGCGGTGGCAGGCAATGCGCTCATTCTGAGAACCAAGACGCATCTTTATCGGATTGAGAAGTAAGCGTACATTTCGCCTTTCTGTGTCTTTGCGCATTTGCGTGCGATCGCTCCTTTGGGGATGGGCCGCGCTGCTCTTGGCTCCTCCGGCAATGGCGGATGCCTCCTGGCCGATGTTTCGGGGAACGCAGGATTTGGCGGGCGTGGCGCAGGGAACTTTGCGCGAACCGCTCAAACTGCGCTGGAGTTTCAAGACGGGCGGGCCGGTCAAATCGTCCGCGGCCATTGACGGAAACAAACTGTTTGTCGGCTCCGATGACGGATCCGTGTACGCGCTCGATCTCGTTTCGGGCAAGCCGCTCTGGAATTTCAAAACCGGGGAAGGCGGCGTGGAATCCTCTCCGCTGGCGCTCGACGGGGCGGTTTATTTCGGCGCTGAAAACGGCTCTCTTTATGCCCTCGACGCCGCAACCGGGGCGCTCCGCTGGAAATATGCGTGCGGCGACAAAATTCTCGGCGCGCCCAATTGGGCCCCTTGCGGCACGGCAAAAGGCATCCTCGTCGGCAGCTACGACAACAAGGTGCACTGCGTGGATGCCGCGACCGGCAAACGGCTTTGGGCTTATGACACCGGAAATTTTGTCAATGGCTCCCCGGCGTTCGCGGAGGGGCGCGTGGTGTTCGGCGGCTGCGACGCAAAGATCCATGCGCTCGCCGTGGCGGACGGCAAGCTGCTCAAGGAGATCGAAGCGGGCGCTTACATCGCCGGGTCGTGCGCGGTGAAAGGCCGGTTCGCCTACGCGGGCCATTACGGGAATCAAGTCGTGTGCGCTGATCTTGAGGCGGGCAAAATCGTCTGGAGTTTCGCGGCCAGCGAGCAACCGTTTTTTTCCACTCCGGCGCTCACGGAAACCCGCGTGCTCATTGGCGGACGGGATCGCAAAATCTACTGCCTGGAACGCGAAACCGGGAAGCTCGTATGGGCTTTCGCGACGAAAGGGATCGTGGACAGCTCCCCCGTGATTTGTGGCGAGCGCGTGGTCTGCGGTTCCAATGACGGGCGGCTGTATCTCGTCGATCTCGCAACAGGAAAACCGCTCTGGTCGTATGAAATCGGCAAGGCGCTCACGGCCTCCCCGGCGTTCGCCGCAGGCGTGGTCATCATCGGCTCCGAAGATGGCAGCGTGTATGCGTTTGAGACGGCAGCAAAACAATAGCCGCGCAAATATCCGAACTGAAGGCGAGGGCACGCGCCGATCAGGGAGGTGGATCGACCGCTCCGCGGGCGATTCCGGGAGAGCGCGTGGCAACCCACTTTTTATTTTTGCGTCTTTTGCGCCTTTTTGCGGCTATTTCTTTTCTCTTTTTAGGATAAAACCTCCCCATGCGGATTGTCCAACTCACCCCCGGCACCGGCAATTTTTATTGCGGCACCTGTCTGCGCGATAACGCCCTGGTCACCGCACTCCGCAAGCAAGGGCATGACGCGGTGTTGTTGCCGATGTATCTGCCGCATTTTGTGGATGAAGCGAGCGTGGCCGAAGATGCCCCGCTTTTTTTTGGCGGGATCAATGTGTATCTCCAGCAAAAATCGGCTCTCTTTCGCAACACTCCGGAATGGATCGACCGATTGCTGAATACTCCGGCCCTGCTCCACCGCGCGGCTTCGCAAGCCGGGATGACGAGCGCGCGGGACTTGGGGGATTTGACCATTTCCATGCTGCTGGGCGAAGACGGGCGGCAGGCGAAGGAGTTGGAAAAGGTGATCGCATGGCTTTCCAAAAAAGAGAATCGCCCGGATGTGGTGAGCCTCTCCAATGTTCTGCTCATCGGGCTTGCGCGCCGAATCAAGCAGGTGCTCGGGATACCGATCGTCTGCTCGCTGCAAGGCGAAGACAGCTTTGTGGACGCGCTTCCCGAACCGGAGCGCTGCTGGCAGGTGCTGCGGGAACGCGCTGCGGATGTTTCGATTTTTGTGGCGGTGAGCCGCTATTACGGCGAGGTGATGACGCGGCGCCTGGAGCTTGCGCCGGAGCGGGTCGCGGTGGTTTACAACGGCATTGCCCTCGATGGCTATGCCCCCGCTGCATCAGGCCCGCCACAGCCGCCGGTGATCGGTTATCTCGCGCGAATGCACCCGGGCAAGGGGCTCGATGTGCTGGTCGAGGCATTCATCCGGCTGCGTGCGCGCGGGACCATCCCCGGTGTGCGACTGCGGATCGCAGGCGGGCAGACACCATGCGACAGGCCCTTTGTGAACCGCTTGCAAGAACAGATTCAAGCGTGTGGTTGCGAGCAATCCGTGGAGTTTTTGCCGAACCTGGATCGCTCCGAAAAGCAGGCGTTTTTACGAACACTCAGTATTCTATCGGTTCCCGCGACCTACGGTGAATCTTTCGGGCTCTATTTGATCGAAGCGCTGGCCAGCGGCGTTCCGGTGGTGCAGCCCGCGCACGCGGCCTTCCCCGAACTGGTCGAGGCCACGGGCGGCGGATTGCTTTGCGAACCGGGTGACCCGGAAGCGCTGGCGCTCGCGCTCGAAAAGGCTCTTGGGGACCCGGTGCAGCTTGCGGAATGGGGGCGGTGCGGCATGCGGCAGGTGCGCGAAAATTTTTCCAGCGAAACCATGGCCCGCGGATTTGCGGCGGTCTGCGAGCGGGCGCGCCATTAAAAACAGCCCTTCAATATTCCGCGCAACCGGCGTAGGTTTGCGCATTCTCATCATGGAAACCTCCTCCCCCACCCTGCCGCTCCTGGAACTTCGCAACGTGTGCAAGAGCTACCGTTCGGAGGGCGGCGGGGCGCTCGATGTCTTGAAAAATGTGAGCCACACAATCACCTGCGGCGAATCGCTGGCGATTCTGGGGCCGTCCGGCTGCGGCAAGAGCACGCTCTTGCATTTGATCGGCGCGCTCGACCTGCCGACCTCCGGCCAGGTGCTGCTCGAAGGCGTCGATTTGCGAACACTCGATGAACGCGGGCTCGCACTGCTGCGCAACCGGCGCATCGGGTTTGTGTTTCAACTCCACCATTTACTGCCGCAATGCACGGTGCTCGAAAACGTGCTTCTGCCAACCCTCGCGGACCCACAGGCGCGGCCCGGTGCCGAAGTGGCTCAGCGCGCGGAACACCTCTTGGAACGCGTGGGCCTTGCGGAGCGACGGCACCACCGCCCCGCCCAACTCTCCGGCGGCGAACGCCAGCGGACGGCCCTCGTGCGCGCGCTCATCAATGAACCGCCGTTGCTGCTGGCCGACGAGCCGACCGGATCGCTGGACCGGGCTGCGGCGGAAAGCCTGGGCGAGTTGCTCATGGAACTCAACCGCGAGAACCATGTGACACTCCTTGTCGCAACCCATTCCCCGGAACTCGCGCGCCGGATGTCCCGCATCTGCCAGATCCGCGACGGCGCGCTGGAACCGTTCAACGCATGACGCTCGCCCACTATATCCTGCGAAGCCTCGTTTTTTACCGACGCACGCATTTCGGCGTTTTTCTCGGGGCGCTGCTCGCGGCCGCAATCCTCACGGGATCGCTGGGCGTGGGCGATTCGGTGCGCTTCAGCCTGCGGCAGATCGCGCTCGCGCGCTTGGGTGCAACAAACGTGGCGCTCGGGCCGGGCGAACATTTTTTCCGCGAATCCCTCGCCGCACAAATCGCGGCGCAGACACCGTGCGCCACCGCACCGCTGCTGCTTTTGCGCGGCACGGTGGCGCTTCCCGATGGAAGCGCGCGCGCCAATAATGTGCAGATCGTGGGCGTGGACGAACGCTTTTGGAAAATGGGCGGGAGCGCCGATGTGCTCGCAACGGCTGGCGAAGACGGGTTTGTAGCGAATGACCGACTTGCATCCCACTTGGGATTGACGCCGGGTGATACGGTGATCGTGCGGGTCGAGGAGCCAAGCGCCCTCTCGCGCGATGCCCCGCTCTCGGGCGCGGCGGATACGTCCGTGGCCATGCGGCTGCGGCTCCATTCCGTTGCGGGGCCCAATCAATTTGGGCGGTTTGGTTTGCAATCCAACCAGGTGCCGCAATCCACGGTTTTCCTGCCGCTGGGAATGTTGCAAAAGCAGCTCAAAAAATCGGGCCGCGCGAATGCGCTGCTTGTGGACCGGATCGACGCAGCGATGGCAAATGCCGCAGTGCGCAAAGCGTGGACGCTGGGGGACCTGGATCTCGAACTCCGCGATTTGCCCGGCGGCTCGGAACTGCGGACGGAGCGCGTGTTCCTGGAACCTGCCATTGCCACCGCCGCACTGAAGACCGCGCCGGATGCCCGGGGGGTGCTCACCTATCTGGTCAATGAGATTCGCTTGGGCGAACGCGCCACCCCCTACTCCATGGTCACTGCGTTCGATTCAAAACTGCGCGAGGACGAGATCGCGATCAATGCATGGCTGGCCGAGGACCTTGGCGCGAAGCCGGGCGACACCCTTTGCCTTCGCTATTATGTGGTCGCGGACAATCGGCGGATTTTGGAAAAAACGAGCCGTTTCAAAGTCCATTCCATCCTGCCGCTGGAAGGCGCGGATGCAAGCTGGATGCCTCCGTTTCCCGGACTTGCCGATGTCGAGAACTGCCGCGATTGGCAACCGGGTGTTCCGATGGATATGAGCCGGATTCGCCCCAAGGACGAGGCTTATTGGAAACAATATCGCGGCACGCCGAAGGCATTCCTCTCACTGAAAGCGGGGCAGGCGATCTGGGCCAATCGTTTCGGCGATCTGACTGCGATTCGATATTCCCAAAAAAGCGGTGTAATTGAGCGGGAATTGCGCAAACCTATCGATCCTGTGAAAGCGGGACTTGCTTTCCAGCCGGTGCGCGAGCTCGCGCTCCAGGCGAGCGCGGGAGCGCAGGATTTCGGGCAGTTGTTCCTGGGCTTCAGCTTTTTTTTGGTGATCGCAGCGCTGCTTTTGATGGCGATGCTTTTTGTTTTCAGCCTCCAACAGCGCACGACGGAAACCGGGCTCCTGCTTGCGCTGGGCTTTGGCGCGCGGCGCGTCCGGCGTTTGCTGCTTTGGGAAGGCTCGCTGCTTGCCGGGCTCGGAGTGTTGGCCGGGACTGCCGCCGGTTCCCTTTATGCGCGCCTGGCGTTGCGTGGGCTTTCCACCATCTGGCAACGCGCGGTGCATCTTTCCGAATTTAGCTATCACATCGAACCGACGACATTGGCCATCGGCGCTTTAAGCAGCCTTGGGTCCGCGCTGCTGGCAACCTGGCTTGCCGCGCGGGGCCAGGCACGGCGGCCCGCTGCGGAACTCCTTGCCAGCGGTGCAGAAATGGAGACATCCATTGTGCGCGGCGGGAGATGGAGTGGTGCGCTCGGCGGGCTCGCTGTGGCGGGAGCACTGGCGACGCTGGCCTTTGGCGGACGTTCGGCGGATGCGTTTTTTAGCGCGGGCGCGCTTCTGCTCTGCGCGGGCATTGCAGGGAGCCACGCTCTGCTCGTTCAACTCGCACGCACTACCAAAACGGCGGGCGGGATTGCCGCCATCGGAATGCGCGGCGCGGCGCGGCGGCGGGGGCGGAGCCTGACGACGGTGGCTGTTCTGGCGGCAGGGGTTTTCATGGTGGTGGCGGTGGGGGCGTTCCGCGAAGACCCTCTGGCCCACGCCAACGAGCGGCGAAGCGGCACGGGCGGGTTCGCCGCGTATGCACAATCGACGCTGCCCGTTTACGAAGCGCTGCCGGATTCGGAGGTCGTTGCGTTGCGCGTCAAAACAGGAGACGACGCAAGTTGCCTAAACCTGAACCGGCCGCAGCAACCGGGTTTTCTGGGGGTGCATCCCGAACAGCTCGCCGCGCGCAAGGCGTTCACCTTTATCGAGGGGGCTTCCGGTTGGGAGGCGCTCCAGCAAGCGCAGCCGGACGGGGCGGTGCCGGCAATCGGCGACGAAGCCACGATCCGTTGGGCTTTGGGAAAATCCGCGGGGGAAACGCTTTCCTGCACCGATGAGCGCGGAAACGCGTTCCGCGTGCGCATCGTGGGAGTGATCGCCAACTCGATCTTGCAGGGCAGCCTCATTATTTCCGAACCCGACTTTGTGCAGCGGTTTCCCGAGCAAAGCGGGAGTCGCGCATTCCTGGTCGATGCATTATCCAGTAATACCAAGGAAATTTTTCAATCGCGCGGGGCGGAGATCGTTCCCGCCTGGCGCAGGCTGGCGGAATTCCAATCCGTCGAAAGCAGCTATATCGGCATTTTTGAAGCGCTGGGCGGCCTGGGACTGCTGTTGGGCAGCGCGGGACTGGGGATCGTTGTTTTGCGCAATGTTTTTGAACGCCGCAACGAACTGGCTTTGTTGCTGGCGGTTGGATTTTCCCCGCGCACCGTGCGTTGGCTGATCCTGAGCGAGCACTGGTTCTTGATTGCTTTAGGGGTCGCCATTGGTGGCATTTCGGCGGCTGTGGCGGTGCTCCCTTCGATTTTATCTCCCGGCATCCACGCTTCCCCCGTCGGTCCGCTGGCGACGCTGGGATTACTGGCGCTGCTCGGAGGCGCCTGGAGTTGGCTGGCTGCGTCCCTGGCTCTGCGCGGCCCGCTGCTGGACGCGCTGCATAATGAATAGGTTGAAATTGCGAACCCCGCATTTCTATTCCGTAATGCTGGCCGGCCCTTGAAGCTCGGGCTGTATTTATAAATACAGCCGCTTCGCTTCAAAAGCCGCACACCAACCAACGCTCTAAGCGGTTCCAGTTAAGAAAGAGGATTTAGGGCCCCTCTGCCACCCCTATCGGGGGTGAATGCATTTGGACGCCATTCCGGGGGTGTCGCTTCGCTCAACCCCCGGCTATTCTCTGCAAACCCTTCGGGTTAAATGCGCTTTTTTAATCAGGCTTGGTATAAGGTGGATTTCCGAATCCTAGGGCGCTCCACTTGCTCCACCAATATGTCTTGATCCCTATGACTTACTCCTCAAATCCCAACAGCATCCGCTGCCAAGGGAGGAGTTTGCAAAGGGTCGCCTCGGTGTCGGCGGCGAGCGCTTCCAACACTACTTTGGAGGCGATGAGCGACGGCTCGATGCGGTGCGCTGTCGCGGCGTGGTCGCGGCGTGTTTTGAATTCATTGAAGCGGCGTTCCATTTCCGGCGTGGGCCGCTGGCGCACGGTACGGATCACCTTGGGCCATTCACTTTCCGGCAAGGCCATTGCTTTTTCCGCCGCCTCGAAAAACCGGCGGCTGCGGCTGCCGGATAGATGGGCAATATGGACGGGGTCTCCGTTGTCAAACCGCCGGGCCGCCTCGATGAGCAGATCGTTGCGGGCAATGTGAAAAGCCGGGCGGTCCACAGCGCGCGCTTCCTCGTCGCGCCAAGTCCAGAGCGCCCGCAGGAGCGCCGCCGCACGCCCGCGCAGTTCCCCGCTGCCGGAGATGCGCCACAGGGTGTCCACCTCCCGTTCGCGAACGGTGCGCGTGGCTTCAATGGCTTTCTCACACGATTGAAGAAACCATTCCTCGCGACCGAGGCGGGCGAGTTCTTCTTCGAGTTTCACCGTCAACGCTTCCAGGTAGCGTGTGTCATTGCGGGCATACTCTTCCATCTGCGGAGAGAGCGGACGCCGGGCCCAGTTGGCTTTTTGCGAGCCCTTGGCCAGGACGATGCCGAAGTTTTTTTGCAGCAGTGCCGCGAGGCTGAACTCCAGCCAGCCGACGAGGCGCGCGGCGATCATCGTGTCAAATACGCGGCCCACTTCCACCATGCCGGCCCGGCGCAGGAGCCGCAGGTCGTAGTCGAGCCCCTGAATGATGAGCTCATGCCGGGCGAGTTCCGCAAACAGCGGCTCCAAAGAAAGCCCGGCGAGCGGATCGATGAGCACGTCGAACCCCGGGATGCTGATCTGGATCAGGCAAAGTTTTTCAAAGTAGCAATGGAGGCTATCGGCCTCGGTGTCGAGGGCGATGCGCCCGGTCTGGCGCATCGCTTGCAAAAATTCCGCTAGGGCTTCGGGCGTGGCGATCACTGTTTCAAAGGGTCAGCGGATGCCCCGCAGCAAAAGCTCGGCATTGGTTTTGGTGGCCTTGAGTTGTTGCACCAGGATTTCCATGGCTTCCATGGGCGGGAGCGCGGCAAGCTGCTTGCGCAGGACGTTGATGCGCGCGAACTCCTCCGGGTGATAGAGCAAATCCTCGCGCCGGGTGCCGGAGTTGAGGATGTGAATGGCGGGGAAGATGCGCTTCTCGACGAGCTCGCGCGCGAGGTGCAACTCCATGTTGCCCGTACCCTTGAACTCCTCGAAAATGACTTCGTCCATGCGGCTGTTGGTTTCCACCAGTGCCGTGGCGATAATGGTAAGGCTGCCGCCTTCCTCCACGTTGCGGGCCGCGCCAAAGAATTTCTTCGGCTTGGTGAGCGCCTTGGCATCGACGCCGCCGGACATGATGCGCCCTTTGCTGGGCATCATGTTGTTGTAGCCGCGCGCGAGCCGCGTGATGCTGTCGAGCATCACGACGACATGGCGGCCCAGCTCGACGAGCCGCTTGGCGCGCTCAATGACAATCTCGGCCACCTGGACGTGGCGCGGCGCGCTTTCGTCAAAGGTGGACGAATAAATGTCGGCGTCCACCTCGCGCTTGAGGTCGGTGACCTCCTCGGGACGTTCATCCACCAACAGCAAAATGACCACCGTTTCGGGCGAACTGGCGCGGATCGCCTTGGCCATGTCTTTCATGATCATCGTCTTGCCGCCGCGCGGCGGGGCAACGATCAAGGCGCGCTGGCCGCGCCCGAGCGGTGTGATGAGATCGACGGCGCGCCCGGTAAGCGAGCGGGTGACGTTGTTTTCGAGCACGATCCGCTGGTTGGGGAAAAGGGGCGTCAGGTTGTCGAACGGCTTGGGCTCGACCCAGCGATCCACCGGGATGCCCTCGATGGCGAGCACTTGATCGAGCATCATCCACCGCTCCTTGTTGTCGCGGGGCGGGCGGATGCGGGCGGATACGAGGTGCCCCTGGAGCAATCCAAACCGCTGGACGATGTTGCGCGGCACGGCGACGTCCTCGGGAAACGGCTTGAAGCTGAAGCGGGGCCAACGCAGGAAGGCTTGGTGGTCGGGGGTGATCTCCAACACCCCCTCCGCTTGCAATTCGCCGCCACGGTTCGCGTGGAACTTCATCAAATCGAGAATGAGATGGTGTCGGGAGCGGTCCGGGTTTGCCCGCATGCGCAATGCATCCGCGCGCTCAATGAGGGCGGCATGCGTCATGGCATGCAGCTCGTCCAAGTGCAGCCGTCCGGGGCGTTGCACAGGCTCCGCCTCCATTGAGGCGGGGGTTGCTCCCGATATTATGTCGGCAGGTTGTTCATCCATAGCGTTTTTCAAGGTAGCCTGCTAAAAGTTCGGCCTGTTCTTCCAAACGAGCCACTGGGGCGTCGTTCCAGATGACATAATCGGCCCGCGCGGCCTTGGAAGCAAGGCTCGTTTGCGAGGCGATCATCTTCTGCGCCATCTCTGGCGAAAGTCCGCGTTGCGTGGTGATCCGCTCGCGCTGCGTCGCAGGGCTGCACGCAACCACCACCACGGCATCGCATTCGGTTTCCGCCCCCGTTTCAAAAAGCAACGGGATATCCACCAACAGCCACGCCTGGTTGCGCCGCGCGGCTTGCGCCGCTTGCGTCCAGCGGGCACGGATCAAGGGATGCAAAATCGCTTCCAAAGCGCTCCGCTTTTCCGCGTCCGCGAAAACGGCTTCGCGAAGCCTGGCCCGGTCCACGCGCCCGTCGGCTCCGAAGAGTTCCAGTCCCAGCCGGTCGGCTATTTTTTGTTTCGCTTCGGGATCGTTCTCCAACAGATCCCGGGCGGCTGCGTCCGCATCAAACACCTCCGCCGCCAACCGCGGGGCGAGCCTCGCAGTGAAGCTTGACTTGCCCGAAGCGACCCCGCCGGTGATTCCGATGACTGCCACAAAATCACTCCCCCCGGCTCGCTGGTATGGACTCGCTCACAACTACTTCAACGGCATCGCGGGAGTCAACACGGGAGCGGCGTCCAGGGAAGGCCCCGGGATCACTGCGTCCGCGTCTTCCTTATCGTCCTCGCTGGTATTAATCGCATCGCCAGCGGGGTTGATCAAACGAGCCGTCACAAAGATCACCAGGTTGCGTTTTTGATGTTGGTCCACCGAAGAGCGGAACAGGCGTCCCAGGAGCGGGACATCCCCCAAGAACGGGATCTTGTCTTCGACTTTCTGGACATCCTCCCGTATTAACCCGCCGAGCATGACCGTCTGGCCGTCCCATACGCTCACGCTGGTGCGCACTTTGCGCGAACTGAAGATCGGCTGGTTGATCACGTTCGGAGTCAGCAACTCGGAGGAGGATCCCACGCCGTAGAAGCCGGGGGTGATTCCGTAAATCGGAGAGCCGTAGTTGATGAATCCTTCAAATTCAATAACCTGCGGTTCCAACTGCAAATCGATGGTCGAGCCGTCGGCGCCGACAACCGGCTGAACATGCAGCCGCACACCGACCTGCTTCACGTCAAATGCCGTGGGCGTTGTGGGGGTGACCACCGTCATCACAATAGTGGTGCTGCCGCTGCCGCCGCCGCCGCCGCCGCCGCTCATATTCGGAACCTGCGGCGGGTTGTATTCGGTCGGATATTTGAATTCGCGCACCACTTCGATATCCGCTTCCTGGCCGCTCTTGCAGGTCACCCGAGGCGAGGAAAGCAGGTCCACTCCTTTTTTCTGGTTCAGCGCCCGCATGACCACCTGGAATTGCGGATCGGTGAAAATGCCCGCTGCGGAAAGAA
>CAIYQA010000422.1 GCA_903928175.1 uncultured Spartobacteria bacterium
CAAAACTGAACCTCACGACTTGTCCAGAAACAACTCAGGGTTTCACAACGGAAAAACTTATCAGGAACTCAGGAAATCAGGAAAAAGGCAAAAGAGAATCAGGAAGCCAGGAAACCAGGAAAATTAGGAAAAAGGCAAGGTCGCCATACCTGCTTGTCATCCCGAACGCAGTGAGGGACCCCGCAAGCCATTCCCGAAGCTCGAAGGGAAAATATTTATGCATTTGCCTTGGGGAGCAATTTCTGGAGCGCGCGGCGGTGGGGGGCGGTCATTGGGACGGCTTCGAGTTCGGCGAGGGAAAACCAATGCTGGTTTTCTGTCAGGAAAAGCGGGGTGGTGCCGGGGAAAACGGAGAGGTTTACGCGATGGTGCGTGAACGGGTAGGCGAGGGCCGCGAGTGGGATGCCGGAGTGGGGTTCTGTAAGGATTGGCAATCGCCAAAGGCCGCGCCACCGTTTGCCGGTTTGCTGTTCCAGTAACACTTGGTCATCGCGGACGATCCAGCCACAATGCTCCTCAAGTTCCACCCGCCGGGGCCGGGGGCGTTTGAGGGGCAGCGTTTCCGGCGCTTCCGCCCGGCAGAAGATGCGCACCGGGCAGGCGGAGCAGCGAGGCGATCGGGGCGTGCACACCAGCGCGCCCAATTCCATGAGCGCCTCGTTGAAAATGCCCGCGCCGCCTTCTTCTTCGCTTGGCTGCCACTGCTCTGCTGCCGCCCGGATATGGCTTAACCCGGCGGCGTTGTCTATCGGTTTGCAGTAGTCGAGCAATCGGGCGGTGACGCGGATGATGTTTGCGTCCACGGGCGGCGTCGGTTGGTCGAAGGCGAAGGTGGCGACGGCTGCCGCCGTGTAGGGGCCGACGCCGGGCAGGGCGAGAATCCGCTCCGTCGCGCGCGGAAAAATGCCGCCGTAATCCCCGGCGATCACCCGCGCCGCAGCGTGCAGGTTGCGCGCGCGGGAATAATAGCCGAGGCCCTGCCAGGCGTGGAGCACGTCGCTTTCAGGCGCGGCGGCAAGCGTCCGGACATCGGGAAAACGCTCCATCCAGCGCTCGTAATAATCAACCACGGTGGCCACCTGGGTCTGCTGGAGCATGATCTCCGAGACAAGGACGCTGTAGGGATCGCGCGGGGGAAAAGTGCGCCACGGGAGGTCGCGCCCGTTCTCCAAAAACCAATCCGTCAGCGCCGACCGGAATTCCCGAATATCGCCGCGGAACGGATTTTTCTCGGAGTGCGGCGGGCGGTGGGGTTTGATAGGGGGCGCCATGTCAGAAAAAGGCCTCACTCTTTACACGTCGCCTCTCACCGCCGCGCAGGCTGCGAAATTACGCAGGCTGCTGGAGGAGGAAGGTTGGGAATTTGAGCCAAAGCCATACACTCTCTATTACGGAAGGAAGGGGAAGGTCAACGTAGCGGTTTACGAAAAAGGCCCAAAAATTGTGGTGCAGGGAAAGGGGACGGAGGAATTTGTCACGTTTCGGCTCGAACCGGAAATTTTGGGGGAAGCGAAAATGGGTTACGAGGAGGTGCACACGCCTGAAATGTTTGCGCCGCATTTTGGCATTGATGAAAGCGGCAAGGGGGATTTTTTTGGCCCGCTGGTGATCGCCGGGGCTTATGTGGACGCCGACATCGCCCGCGACTTCATGAAAGCGGGGATCCAGGATTCCAAGCGGATCGGTTCCGATGCGCGCATCCGCTCGCTGGCCCGATTGATCCGTGAAACGCCGGGCGTGGCGTTGAGCGTAGTGGAGATTCCGCCGCTCAAATACAACGAGATGTACGAGAAGATCGGAAACCTGAACCGGTTGTTGGCTTGGGGGCACGCGCGCGCGATTGAAAATCTGCTGGAGCAGCGGCCTGGTTGCCCGCGGGCGTTGTCGGATCAGTTTGCGAATCCGGCACTGATCAAGCGCGCGCTGATGGCGAAGGGGCGCGAAATTCAGCTCGACCAGCGCACGAAAGCGGAGTCCGACCTCGCGGTGGCTGCGGCTTCCATCATCGCCCGCGAGCGGTTCATCGGCTGGCTGGAGCGGGCGGGCCGCAAGCACGGCGTGACGCTACATCGCGGGGTTTCTGCACAAGTCAAAGGGACGGCACGGGAGTTGGTGGCAAGCCACGGGCCGGGCATTCTGCGCGAAGTGGCCAAGGTGCATTTCAAGACGGCGCAGGAGTTGGGTTAAAAAGCGGAGCCGCTACGAAAGAATGCCGCCCTGGCTCGCGTTGGTTACGAGCTTTTGGTAGCGCGCCAGCCAACCGGCCAACTCGCGTTTGACGGGCTCGTGCTTGCGCGTGGCCATCTCGGATTCCGGGACAAGGATATCCATGCGCCGGTTGGGGAAATCGATGCGGATGCGGTCGCCCGCCTGCAACAGCCCGATCGGGCCGCCTTCCGCCGCCTCCGGCGAGACGTGGCCGATGCAGGCTCCGGCGGTGCCACCGCTGAAACGCCCATCGGTTATCAGCGCGACCTTGTCGCCCAAGCCCATGCCGACAATGTAGCTGGTGGGCGAGAGCATCTCCTGCATGCCGGGACCGCCGCGCGGCCCTTCGTTGCGGATGATGACGACGTCGCCCGCTTTGACCTTACCCGCGAGGATGCCCGCGCACGCGTCGTCCTGACTTTCAAAAATCACGCACGGGCCTTCAAAGACGAAGCCCGGTCCACAATACGCCTTGAAGCCGTCGCTGATGCCCGCCGTTTTCACGACGCTACCAGCGGGAGCAAGCTGCCCGTAGAGAATGGCCAGGCCGCCATCGGGAGTGTAGGCGGTGGCTTGGGTGCGAATGCAATCGCAGGGGTTGAAAAGGAAGGAGGAATCGTGGGGCATGAGGCCGCCGGGTTGCGCCGTGGCGATGCGAACCGGGTCGAGGAGGATGCGGCCCTCGACGATCTGCCAATCCTTAAGGGTGAGGATTTGGGACACGGCCACCATTTTCTTGGCCTCGCCCTTCACATATTTCCAGACGACCAGGGCGGGGGCATTTTCGAACGTCGCCAGTTCCTCGCGCAAAAACCCTGCGGAGTTGGCATGAATGTTTTTTAACGCATTCATGACGGCTTCACGGCCTGCGAACTCGCCCTGGCCTTCGATCTCCATTTTGGCATCGGATGCGAATACCGCTTCCATGGCATCCCAGTCCGCCGAGTTCCACGCTGCGGCCTTGCGCCAGAGTGTGATCGCCTTCGGATCGGCAGGGAAAAGCAGCATGGGCTTCGGAGCGAGATTGCCGCTGAGCGTGCGCCCGACGTAGCCTTGCGGATCGTTGGGGTCCACCACGATGGATGCCGCGCCGGAGACGCGGGCGGCCTTGGCCCAGGTCGTGCAGGTTTCCGAGCGGATGTCCCATGCATCAATGTTTTCGCCGAGAGTCTTGCCGGTGACGGTGAGGCACGAGGTGTTCAGGACGCCCATGCGCTTGAGTTCGCCCAAAATGGTGTGGATGCCCCCGGACCGATGCACGTCCTGCATATGGTATTTGGAGGAAGGGGAGACTTTGCAGAGGCACGGGATGCGGCGGGAGATGCCGTCAATGCGGGCAATGTCGTAGGGAATATTTGCCTCGCGTGCGATGGCGAGGGTATGGAGCACCGTGTTGGTGGAGCCGCCCATTGCGACATCGAGCATGAAGGCGTTGTCGAACGCCTCAAGCGTGGCGATGTCGCGCGGTTTGATGTCGTGCTCGATCAGCTTCAAAATGGTCCGGGCCGCCCGTTCGTAGAGCGCTTCGCGTTCCTTGGAGACGGCGAGGATGGTTCCGTTGCCGGGAAGCGCCATGCCCAGGGCTTCACAAAGGCAGTTCATGGAATTGGCCGTGAACATGCCGGAGCAGGAGCCGCAGGTCGGGCAGGCGGATTGCTCGAGCTTCAACAGATCGGCCTCGGTGATCTTGCCACTCTGGAGTTCGCCGACCCCTTTGAAGACGGAGATCAAATCTGAAGTTTCCGCAGCGGGCAAAAGGTGCTGCGGCAGGTCGCCCGGCGCTTGCGATGCGACGCCTGTTGCCATCGGGCCGCCGCTGACGAAAACGGTGGGGATATTCACGCGCATCGCGGCCATCAGCATGCCCGGCACGATCTTGTCGCAGTTGGGGATGCAGACCATTCCATCAAAGCAATGCCCCTGGAGCATAGTTTCCACGCAATCCGCAATCAGTTCGCGCGAGGGGAGTGAAAATTTCATTCCGCCATGGCCCATGGCGATGCCGTCGTCCACGCCGATGGTGTTGAAGATGAACGGGACGCCGCCCGCCGCCCGCACGAGGCGCTTCATCAGGGTGCCCACTTCGTTCAAGTGCGCATGGCCGGGGATGCAATCCACATAGCTGTTGGCGATGGCGATGAAGGGCTTGTTGAAATCGTCCTCAGTTTCGATGCAGCCAGTGGCGCGCAACAGACTGCGGTGCGGAGCGCGTTCATTGCCTTTTTTGATGATGTCAGAGCGCATAATGAGAATAGGAGTCTAATGGGCACCCTGCGCGTTGTCATGGCTTTTTCCCAGGAGGGGCACGGCGGCTGGCAACCAGGCAGGCTGTAGAGCTAGACTAGCATCGGCTTCTCCCGTGGAATCCCATGCCGGGCTTTAGCCGGCAAATCCGCTTTGCCACCGGCTTCAGCCGGTGGTTGCGCATTGAGAGAAGCTCTTGAGCCGGCTTTAGCCGGGCTTCTCCTTTTAACAAGAAAAGCCCGGCTGAAGCCGGCTGGGGACATGCTCTGCATGGAACCACCAGCTAAAGCTGGTGGCAAAGCTAAGAAATGCCGGCTGAAGCCCGGCATCTCGGCGCTCTATACCGGGCTGCACGCTTCCACTTGGGCTTTTGAACTCCTGGACGACCCGCCGGTTTCGCCTCGGGCGGGCAGCGTGCAAGTGACCACGGTTCCCCGCTTGCCCGCCCTGCGAATGTCAAGCCAGGCGCCGATCACTTCCGCGCGATGGTTCATGATTTGCATCCCCATGCCCCTGGAGGAGGGAAGATCGCGGGGAATCCCGACCCCGTTATCGCGTATGCTCAGGCACACTGCCCCGGCATCGTTCTTTAACTTGATGAGCACTTTGCTTGCCTGGCCATGCTTCATGGCGTTGTTGACGGCCTCCTGCGCGATGCGAAACAGGTGGGTCGCAGCGGTCTGGCTGTGGATCAACACGTCATCATCGCGGGAGAACAGGCACTGGACGTGAAAGAGCTTGGTTACGGTTTGCGCCAACCCCGCGAGCGCCTCCATGAGCCCCTCCTCTTTGGCTTTGACCGGGTGCAGCCCATGGGAAAGGGTGCGTGCCTCATGAACTCCGGTGCTGAGCAAATCGCAAATCTCCTTCGCCTGGCCTGCTGCGGGGTCCTCCCGGGCAGCCAGAGTGCGATGCAGCAGGGTGCCCATCAACGCCGTGCCCGCGAGGTGCTGGCAAAGCCCGTCGTGCAGTTCCTGGGCTATGAGCTGCTTCTCGCGCTCGCTAATCTTGAGCAGTTCCTCCTGCAGCCGTTCGCGCTCGGCGGTTTGTTCCCATAATTTTGCGGTTTGCTCTGCAACGGTTTTTTTCAGTTGTTCAGCGTGGGCCTTGAGCTTCTTTTGCGCTTCTTCCAGGGCGTGCTTGGTCTTTTTATATCTACTGATGTCGAGGTTAATGCCCGCCCAGCCGGTAGTCTGGCCCTGGCTGTTGCGGATCGGCACGCCACGGGCCAAAATGGGATGCCATTGCCCGTCCACCCCGAGGAAACGATGCTCAACGTCCCACGTGCCTCCGGTACGCACGCATTCCTGCCATGCGGCAATCGTATGCTCGGCATCTTCGGGATGAAGAACAGCGCCCCAACCGAAATCAGAGCATTCTTCCTGGGTCATGCCGACCAACTTGAGAAAGGAGGAACTGGCATAGGTGTTCCGGCCTTCGGCATTGCAGACCCAGATGCCGTAGTCGATGGACTCGCCGACGGCGCGGTAGCGTTGCTCACTTTCCCGAAGCGCAATCTCGGTGCGTTTGCGCTCGGAAATATCGATCACCACATTGGTAACGCCGATGATCCCACCCTGCGCGTCGCGCAGGGGTTCAATCGTAAAATCATAATAGAAAGTTTCTTCCCCGACCGAAATGGGAATTTCTTCCCGCCTTCTGGTGCCGGTGGCAAGGACTTGCCGTTTGAGCGTGCTCACCTGATGGGCGGTTTTGGGCGGTAAAAGTTCGAAATCAGTTTTTCCGACCACATCCTCGGCCGCAAGACTGAGTTGCGGGTTGCAGATCCAGGTATAGCGCAGCTCCAGATCCTGGCTTGAAACATTGACGGGGGAATTGAGGATGGTGACCCGGAACCGTTCTTCGCTCACACGCAGCGCCTCTTCAGCCAGCTTGCGTTGGGTAATGTCTTGAATGATGCCGATACTGTAACTGGGTTGACCTGCGGCATCGCGAAGAAGGCGCGCTGTCACGGCGACCCAGCACACGGAGCCGTCTTTGCGCACGTAGCGTTTGTCCTTGGTGTAAATCGGTCGCTCCTCTTGAATATACTGGCGGTAGTCCTCCCTGTCCTCTTCGAGGTCGTCGGGATGGGTCAGGTCCAAAAAATTCCGTTGGGTCAGCTCTGCCAATGAGTAGCCGGTGATTTCGCAATATTTTGTATTTGCGTGCAGAATGCGGCCCTCAAGGGTGCCGTAGGCCATGCCGACCGCCCCCATTTCGAAGAAAACACGGTGTCTCTCTTCGCTCTCCCGCAACGCCTTCGCCGACCGCTGGCGCTGCCGGGCAATATGGACCCGGGCCTCGGCGCGAAAGGCGCGGGCCTGGGCGCACCGCATCGCCTCGCTCATCCAGGAGATCGCTGTGCAGGTGAGCAGGAAAATGACCAGGCTGAGGCCGTCGGCAGGGTCTTTGATGGCGAGGTTCGAAAGGGAGGGGAACTCGAGAAAATCGGCAAGGCAGGCAGAAA
This sequence comes from uncultured Spartobacteria bacterium, assembly GCA_903928175.1. Classification (GTDB taxonomy): domain Bacteria; phylum Verrucomicrobiota; class Verrucomicrobiia; order Chthoniobacterales; family Chthoniobacteraceae; genus UBA695. The sequence continues at coordinate 6,923 of CAIYQA010000422.1, forward strand.
AGGCGGTTGCCAGCAGGCCCGCCCGCAAACCTCCATAAAGAGCCGCCAGCATCACAGCGGGATAAAACGTGACGTAGGGACGGCATCTGTAAAAACGTCAGCCACACAGCGGCGGC
>CAIYQA010000423.1 GCA_903928175.1 uncultured Spartobacteria bacterium
GAAATTGTTCCTGCCCCAGGTGGTCAAGAGCGCGCGGGTGATGAAGAAAGCCGTGGCGTGGCTGGAGCCGTTCCTCGCGGCGGAGAAGGCGGCGGATTCCGAGGCGAAAGCCAAGGGAAAAATCGTCATCGCCACTGTCAAGGGGGACGTGCACGACATCGGCAAGAACATCGTGAGCGTGGTGCTCCAGTGCAACAATTTTGAAGTGATTGATCTCGGGGTGATGTGCCCGGCGGAGAAAATCCTGGCGGCGGCTCGGGAACATCACGCCGACATCATTGGGCTGAGCGGGCTGATTACGCCGTCGCTCGATGAGATGACCCACTTCGCCCAAGAGATGCAGCGGCAGGGGTTCACGATCCCGCTGCTCATCGGCGGCGCGACCACCAGCCGCGCGCACACGGCGGTGAAAATCGCACCGCATTATGACGGACCCGTCGTTCATGTGTTGGACGCCTCCCGCGCTGCCGGAGTCGTGAGCGCGTTATTAAGCCCGGAGCAGCAACCGGCATTTGTGGACGCCCTGCGCCTGGAAGATCGGCGGCTCAGCGAATCGCACGCGAACCGTTCCAGCGAAAAAAAACAACTTCCGCTGGAGGCGGCTCGCGCGAACCGCACGGCGCTGGATTGGACAGGCTACGTGCCACCCAAGCCGGAGTTCCTCGGCGTGCGAAAGGTGGAGCCGTCGCTGGAAGAGTTGGCGCCCTTTATTGATTGGTCGCCGTTTTTCCACACGTGGGAGTTGCGCGGGCGCTATCCCGGCATTTTCGACGATCCGCAGGTGGGCGCTCAGGCGCGGGAATTGTTTGAGGACGCGCAGAAATTGCTTTTGGAGATCATCGCAAAAAAACAGTTTCAGGCGCGGGGCGTTTATGCTTTCTGGCCTGGCAACACGGTGGGGGATGATGTGGAGATTTACGCCGACGAATGCCGGGCTGAACCGTTGGCGACGTTCCGTTTTCTGCGCCAGCAGATGGTCAAGCCGGAGGGGCAAAAGAACCATGCGCTGAGCGATTTTGTGGCACCGAAGGCAAACCCGGATTACCTGGGCGGCTTTGCCGTCTCCATTCACGGCGGCGATGAGCTGGCCAAAACCTTCGAGGTGGCCCGCGATGACTACAACGCCATTATGGCCAAGGCGCTGGCCGACCGGTTGGCGGAAGCTTTCGCCGAGTATCTCCACCAGCAGGCCCGCATCGCCTGGGGCTTCGGCAGGGAGGAACAGCTCGGGACCGACGATTTATTGCGCGAACGCTACCGGGGAATCCGCCCGGCGGCGGGTTACCCTGCCTGCCCAGACCATACCGAAAAACGTCTGCTCTTCCGCTTGCTTGATGCCGGGTGCAACGCCGGGATGCGCCTCACGGAATCCTGCGCCATGTTTCCGGGCGCGGCGGTCAGTGGGCTGTATTTCTCCCACCCCGAGGCGAAATATTTTGGCGTGGGCAGAATCGGCCCGGACCAGGCGGCAGATTATGCCACGCGCAAGGGCGAAACAGTTGAGTGGGTGGAGAAGTGGCTCTCGGAGAATTTTTGATGTCGCAGTTTTCGGGTTTACTTTGTCCGGAATTTTGGTCCATTGGAGAACTCCCTCCCTTGTTTTCCCTTTTATGAAAATGCGTTTTCTTAGTTTTCTCCTTTGTGCGGCTTGCGTCTTTTGCCAACCCGCGCGGGCGCAGGATGCAGCGCCTGTCGATCTCAAGGAATTGGCCGCGCTGCTGAAGCAAATCAAGGATAAGCGGGCCATGAGCGAGAAGGCGTCGGCGGCCCGGGTGGTGCAGGATTTGCGTGCCGCGGCGGCCAGCAACGCCACGGCGATCGCATTTTATGAGCAGGCAGTCTGGGCTACCCAGTATGATGAAAAAATACATGAACACACGGAATTCCAGAGCTGGATGCGAGATGAGGCGGACAAGCTCAAGAGCGAGGCGATGCAGAACGCCGCACGACTCCATTTGAATTACCTGCTGCTGACATTCCAGCGGGCAGGCGGTGCGACGACCCGGCAGTTGGAATCGGCATTGCTGGCGCATATTGCGGCGCTCACTGCGGCGGGCGCGGGGGATTCTGCGATCCAGGCCCGGAGCGACAGAGCCCAGGCGCTGAGGGAGGCTCCGGGGTTCAAGCCGGTCCGGGGAGCCAAGAAACCGGTGAAAGAGCCGCTGTTCTGGGAACAGGATCTGATCAACAAAGGCGTCGATAGCAGCATTTTCGTCCAGTGGTATGGGGTTTCGAAAATGTTATCGAATCTGAAAGATTGGGAGTCCAGTCCCGGAAATGTGGACGGGATGTATCAAAAAACGTTGCTGCCGTATTACCGCGAAAACAAGGATTCGCGGGTGATTGCCTATTGGGACATGAAACTTCAGCAGGAAGCGCAGCAGGCGACAAGCTCCTCGCTTTCATTCAAAATCGACCAGTTCAATATGGTGCGGCGACCGCAGCTTCTTTGGAAACGCGCACAAGACATGATCCTCATCGGCCAGCGTAATCGCGGGATAGGTGAGATGGTTAGTCTGGTCAAAAATTACCCGGACCACCAGGATTTTGCGGACTGGATTTCGACGCTGGAGGGGATATTGACAGGCACTGCGACGGTGAGCGGGGCTGGTCCTAATACGGCACCCCCCGAAAGCCCGACTCCCCAATAGGCGGGAAGGAAACGAACCGACCGTTGCCGAGGGTCGCGCCGAATCGTTTCGGCATGAATATTTACAAAAACCGGGCGGAAGCGGGGCGTATGCTGGCCCAGGCTTTGGCTGAACACGGGTTCGGGGAAGCGGAACGCGGCGATCTGCTCGTCCTGGCGATTCCGCGCGGTGGCGTGGTGGTGGGAGCGGAGGTGGCGCGGGTATTGCGCGCTCCCTTGGATGTCTGGCTGGCGCGAAAAATCGGCGCTCCCGGAAATCCAGAGCTTGCCATCGGCTCGGTTTCCTCCCACGGCGAATTGGTGCTCGACCGGCGCGTGATTGCGGCGCTCGGGGTGGGGGCGGATTATATCCAGGAGGCGGTGCGCCAGGAAAGGGAGGAGCTGCACCGGCGCATGATGGCTTTTCGCGGGCATGCAGAACCGGTGCGCGTCGAAGGGCGCACCGTGGTGCTTGTGGACGATGGCGTGGCGACAGGCGCCACGGCTTTTTCCGCGCTCGCGGCGCTCCAGCGTGGAGGGGCGGCGCAGCGGATTTTGGCTGTGCCGGTGGCTCCCCTGGATACCGTGCCGGAGTTGGAGAAAGCAGCCGATCTCATGGTGTTGCTCAGCGCCGAGCCGGTATTTCGCGCGGTCGGGCAGTTCTACGAACAGTTCGGGCAGGTATCCGATGAAGAGGTGATTTCGTTGCTCGCCGAGTTTTCGCGTTAGGAGCTTGTGAAAAGTCCGCTGGTCGCCCGGGGTATGCGGTGTACCTGTGCGGCAAAAGGCATTTTTTTCGCAAGCGCTTAGAACAAACTTGCCACAGGCGCGTGGGGTTGCACTATCTGGGACGTTGCTATGAATCCTGCCAACCCATTGATCCATCCCACCGCCATTGTTCATCCCAAGGCCCGGCTGGGCGTGGGGGTTCGCGTCGGTCCGTATGCCGTTATCGAAGGCCCGGCACAAATTGGCGATGGATGTGAGATTCAATCCCACGCAATTCTCACGGGCTGGGTGCGCATGGGGGCCAACAACACCATTGGTTATGGAGCGATTGTAGGGGCCGACCCGCAGGATTATGCGTTTGATCCCGCAACGGAAAGCTGGGTCGTTCTCGGCGACAACAACCGGATTCGCGAGCATGCCACGCTGCACCGGGGCACGGGGGAGGGGACGGAGACACGCGTGGGCGACCATTGTTTTTTGATGACGGGCGTGCATGTGGGGCACAACTCGGTGATCGCCGACCGCGTGGTCATCGCTAACAATGTTTTGCTCGGCGGCCATGTTCACATTGGCTCGGGCGTGTTCATCGGCGGCGGCGCGGTGTTTCACCAATTTGTGCATATCGGGCGGCAGGCCATCATCCAGGGCAATGCTTCATTGAGCAAAAATGTGCCGCCGTTTCTCATCGGCGCGGAGATCAACTGCGTGGCGGGGATCAACGTGATCGGCTTGCGCCGCAGCGGGATGACGCCCGGGCAGCGGCAGGAAATCAAAGACGCCTTCAAGCTGCTCTATAAGAGCGGACTCAACACCAGCCAGGCGCTCGCCGCCGCGCACCAAAGGCAATGGGGCCCGGAAGGGACGGCGTTTTTTGAATTTGTGGAGGGTTCGAAAAAACGCGGCATTTGCGATCTGCTCACCTCGCTGGGCAGCAGCGCACGAAGCGCAGGAGGGGAAGGGGAGTAATTTTATTTCGCGCAAAGGACGCAAGAACGCCAAAAAAGAATTACCTTTGCGTTCTTTGCGTCCTTCGCGCGAGACTTCTGGTTTTCCCATGCAAGACACCATCGCCGCCATTTCAACTCCCTTTGGAGAAGGGGCGATTGCTGTGATCCGTCTCAGCGGACCGCAGGCGATTGCGATCGCCGACGGGGTGTTTCGTTCCAAGCGCCGCGTTTGCGAGTTGACGCCCCGCGTGCAGCAATTCGGAGTGATCGCCGATGCATCCGGGGTGCTCGACGAGGTGTTGCTTACGGTGTTCCGCGCCCCCGCAAGTTATACCGGCGAGGAGATGGTGGAGATCGCGTGTCATGGCGGCATTTTGGTCACGCGCCGCCTGCTCGGGCTGTTGCTCGAACGCGGAGCGCACTCGGCGGCTCCCGGCGAATTCACGCAACGCGCGTTCCTCAATGGCAAGATGGACCTCACGCAGGCAGAGGCCGTGATGGACCTGATCCGCGCGCAAACAGACCTTGGGCTGCGCGCCGCCACGGAGCAGCTCGAGGGGCGCTTGGGCGGGAGGATTCGGGAGATTCGCGACGGGCTTTTGGACCTGCTGGCGCACGTGGAGGCGCATATTGATTTCCCCGAGGAAGATATCGATCCCGATACCGGCGCGGCGCTGCTGGCGCGGCTGGAGAGCGTGTGGGAACGGATCGGCTTGCTGTTGCGCACGGCGGACCAGGGGAGGGTGTTGCGCGAAGGGGTGCGCACGGTCATCTACGGGGCTCCGAACGTGGGGAAATCGAGTTTGCTCAACCGCCTGCTTGGCTACGAACGGGCCATTGTGAGTGAAATCCCAGGTACTACTCGGGATTCCATTGAGGAAGTTGTCAACCTGCGGGGGATTCCCGTGCGGCTGGTGGATACGGCAGGTGTGCGCGATTCGGAATGCGCGATAGAGCGCGAGGGAATCGCCCGCACGCTGCAACACCTGGAACGCGCCGATCTGGTTTTGCACGTGGTGGACGCCAGCCAGCCCCGCGTCGAAGAAAACGAGCCGGGTCACCTGCTCGTGTTGAACAAGACCGATCTCGGCGAACACCCAAGCTGGGCCGGGTGTGAGGGGGTGCGCATCTCCTGTTTGGAAGCCACACATACGCTAGGAATTGAGCCGCTGGCAGAAGCGATCTTTGAACGGGCAATGGGATGCGGAATGACCAGTGGAGATTTCGCCGTGGCGATCAACGCCCGGCATCAGGCCTGCTTAAAAACGGCGGAGCAACACGCCCAAGCGGCCCGCCAGGCCTTGATGGAGGGGCTTTCAGCCGAATTCATCGCCCTGGAGTTGCGCAGCGCCCTCGATGCCGTGGGCGACGTGGTGGGCCGGGTGGAAACCGAAGACCTGATCGGGAAGATATTCTCTACGTTCTGCTTGGGAAAATAGATCTTTGGGATTTTGGCGTGGGGGTGCAGGCGGCAGTTGATTCAACAGGCATTTTGCGCAGGATGGACTGGCGCTTGCAAATTCGGGAACAGCTGCCGCACTGGACGCATTGATAGGAGGAGAGTTTCAAAGTTTTTCCATCCTGCGAAGGTTGAATCGCCTGTACGGGGCAGTTCGTTACGCAAAGCTCACATTGGACGCAGGCTTCCGCATCAATTTCACGCCGCCAAAATCCCACCACTGCCAACATTCCCAATAACACTCCATACGGGCAGACATAGCGGCAAAAAATGCGCGGAATGAACCACCCCGCAATCAAGGCGGCCGCCAGCATCCCCCAAGCTGGAGCGCTCCCGGCAACGATCCAGTGCGGTTCGGCGTAACCCGCTGCCATCCATGCGGCCAGCTTTTGCACACCGGCATGACCTTGGAAGAAAAGGGGCGTGTAGGGATCCAGTTTACAGGGCAGAAATCCGAGCCCCATCCATACGGTCGCTGCGGTTGCCAACAGCACGACCACCGGCAGCGCCAGCAGGATGCGATGGAGCGAAACCGGCACCGCCCGGGGGCGTTTTTTGGAAAGCAGTTGCTGTACTGCGCCCAGGGGACAGACGGTGCCGCAGAAAATCCGTCCGCTGAACAAAGCCGCAATCAGGGGGACCAGAAAAAGCGCCAGCGTTGCCAGGCCGATCAATTCCGGGCGGGCGAGGCCGAGGAGAACATTCGCGGTTGCCCCCACCGGGCAGATGCATCCGCCCCGGATGAGCCCCAAATAAAGCAGGGCCATTGCGAGTTGGGCGGATATCCAGCGCACGGGGCGATTGGTGCGCACCAGCCACGTCCCGCTCAGCAGCAGGCCCGCGACCACGGCCACGTCGGCATAGAACCAGAGCCGTGCAGGCGCGGGATATTCCCGGGGCACATAGGCGTCCCTGTAGGCTTGGATTTCCGGTCCGGTGACCTTGCCGGGATCAAACGGCTCTTCCGCAATTGCTGTTCCCCAAAAGGCTGCCATCAAAGCCAACGCGATTGGAAATACCCGCAACTGTCTTTTGGCTGACTGAAAAACTCCGGCCATAATCTAGGATGTTGGCTCCGGCATGTAGATGCCGCGGAAATCATTCACCGGATAAAGCGGCACTCGCTCGACCGCTTTGCTCGGGCAAACTCGTGCGATGGCGCATTCATTGCAACCCAGACAAAGATCGGGCCGGATGACCAGAAACATGGAGCGGCTGCCATGGAGATTGCATTGGCGCGCACATTGGGCGCAACCGGTGCATTGGTCCGGGTCAATGGTGTAGGTATAAGCGCCGTCGATGCCGCCCAAAAAACGGGTGCGGTGCACAGCATTATGGGGACAAACTAGTTTATCTGTGGTGGCAATCAAGAGGCTCGGAGTTCTCAGATCGCATAAATGCCCGTAACAGGCGACACAGTTGGAGCATTTCTTCTGGTCGTTGACGGCCTTGACTGCCGAGGGTCCGCGCACGCAAACCGTCTCGCACAGGCCACAATAGGTGCAAGCCTCCGGGTTGATTTGCCAACCGTAGCGATGCGGCGGCTGGATAAATTCAGCCCCCTGTTTGCCACCGCTCCACACTCGCAAAGCCACACCGGTCAAGGCGCCCGCGCCCAGAACGCGCCCCAGGCGCACAAGAAATTCTCGGCGCGTGGGCTTCATCGTGGGGCGCGCGGAATTTTCCAGGAGGAAGGTTGCACAAAACCGCCGCCGCTCATGGAAGAAGGCAATCCATTCTTGGAGAGTTCAAGCAAAGCGCGCTGCACGCGGTACGCGTCATCCTGTGAGACCCGATGGAGGTCAATCATGAAGCTCGTTAATGGAATTTCCTCTGTTTTCCCGAGGACGCGAAATGCATCGGGCGTGGTGACATCCACCGCGCAATCCGCCGTCAAGGCATAGTTGCTGATGACGGCGGCATCCACGCTGCCTTTCATCAACAAGTCGAGGCATTCCAGGCAGCTTGCTTTTTCCACCAGCTTATCTGCCGGGATTTTAATTCCCTCCTGTTGAAAGAGCGCGAGCGCACCTTGATGTTTTTCATAGGCGTCGGATTGTCCATACGCAACGCGATGACCCGCAACTTGCCCCAGGTCTTTGAGCGCAGAATTCTTTGGGACAATGACGATTCCCCAC
>CAIYQA010000424.1 GCA_903928175.1 uncultured Spartobacteria bacterium
CGCAACAACCGGTTGCGCCCTGCAAGGGCGCTGGTAAGGGGGAGCGGATTGAGCACGAGCGTTTCCCAGTGCCCTTGCAGGGCACGGCTCTCTCACACGCATACCCCCAGGGCGCTGCCTTGGGCTGGTTTACTCAGCCCCTTCGGGGCGAGAGCAATGCGACAAATTAAACCGAAACTGGTCTAGCCTGCCGCCGAACGGCCATACCGCTCGAAAGCGGTTTGTATTTCCGACACGTTCATCGGCTTGCTTAAAAAATCATTCATTCCCGCGCCAAGGCAGGTTTTCCGCGCTTCTTCACCCCAATGAGCCGTCATGGCGATGATATAGGCGGGCTTGGTTTGTTGCGCGGCTTCATGCTCCCGAATCTTCTGCGTCGCTTCGCACCCGTTCAACCCCGGCATCTCGCAATCCATCAAAATAATATCGTAGTTGGTTTTGCGAACTGCTTCCACGGCCTTGAGCCCGTCCACAGCGACGTCCATCGGATAATCCAGCTTTTGCATCAGCGCCAGGGCGATCATTCGGTTTACCTGGCTGTCTTCCACGAGCAGGATTTTTAAATCCCGGCGCAATGCGATGGGAGCCTTGGTTTGGAGAGCGGTGGCTGGCAATGACCCTTCCAGAACAGCCGACAGGCATTCGACTGTTTCGCCTTGCGTGGCGGGGATCGGCAGGCAACCGGAAAAGCCGCTTTTCGCCCAATCGGGGGAATCTTTGCAAATGCTCTCCGCTGTGAGCAGGACCAATCGCGTTTCCGCCGTTACGGGATCTGCCTTTACGGTTTTTGCCAATGCAAGCGCCTTTTTTACCGGCAGGTGGACAACGGCAATGCGGAAGGGCGCATCGCCCGGGTCGTGCAGGCGCTGCATCATTTCCGCAGCATCGGCGGCTCCCACGGTGCGCAGTTTACAGGCGCGCATCTGCTGCTCAATGATTCCGCGGACTCCCGCATTTTTTGCCACCACCATGACCCGGGTATCTTCGATCAGGTTTGGAGCCGGGAGTTCTGCCGCCGTTTGTTTTTCCAGCGGAATGGTGAATCGGAAGGTCGCTCCTTTTTCCGGGATGCTTTCCAACCCGATGTGCCCGCCCATGAGCTCCACCAATTCCCGGCAAATGGCCAGGCCAAGCCCGGTTCCGCCGTATTTCCGCGCGATTGATCCCTCCGCCTGGCTGAAGGGCTTAAAGAGCTGCTTCTGTGCTTCAGGCGAGATGCCCATCCCGGTGTCCTGCACTTCGAAACATAAGACGGCTTGCTCAGCGGTTTCGCTCAGAAGGGTGACCCGCACCGCCACAAATCCTTCGGCGCAAAATTTGGTGGCGTTGCTGAGCAGATTGGTGATCACCTGGCGCAGCCGGGAAGGGTCGCCACGGAGCAGGGTCGGGGTGTTGGCGGGAATGATGCCCGCGAGGTAGAGCCCCTTGCTGTGCGTAATGCCCCCCATGAGCTTCAACACGCTTTCGAGGAGTTCCCGCAGGTCGAAGTCGATGGCTTCCAAGGTGAGTTTGCGGGCCTCCATTTTGGAGAAGTCCAGGATATCGTTGACCAGGGTGACCAATGCATCCGCGCCTTGGTTTACGGCTTCCACGTAGCTGCGCTGTTGCTCTGTCAACTCGGTATCGAGCAGTAAACCGGCCAGGCCGATGACCCCGTTCATGGGCGTGCGCAACTCGTGGCTCATGCTGGCGAGAAAATCACTCTTGGCTTGCGTGGCTTTGCCGAGTTGCTCGTTGGCGGAGACGAGGGCGGTATTGCTCGCCACCAAAGCTTGCTGGCTGCGCCGCAACGCTTCAAATGCCTCGTCGCGCTGGATGCGGTGCCAGTATGCCATGGAATGGTAGCGGATCCGGGCGAGGATCTCCAGGCGATCCGGGAGCTTCACCATGTAGTCGTTGGCTCCCGCGTTGAACAGCGCGCTCTTGGTTTCCGCTTCCTCCTTGGAGGAGAGGACGATGATGGGCGTGTGCTCCGTCCCCGGGTTGGAGCGAAAACTTTTCAGCAGGGTCAACCCGTCGATATGGGGCATCACCAAATCAAGTAGTATGACGGTCGGTTTTAATTTTCTTGCGAAAGCAAGCGCTTCGACCGGATCGGCACAGTAGTGAAAATCCACGTCCGGCTCTCCGGCCAGCGCTTGCTGCAAAGCCGCCGCGACCAGCGCTTGGTCATCCACCAACAGCACCAGCACGGGGCAGGTCTCCTCAATTTTACAAGGATTGCTCATCGGTTTTTTCGTCATTCCAATCTTTCATTACTTTTGAGTAACATTCAGGACAAAAGGTGTGGCTGAAGATCACATCGGTGTGTTCCGTGAGGTAAGCATCGATCTGGCACCAGTAATTCTGGTCATTGCGGATTTGTTTGCAGTTGCAGCAAATGGGGAGCAACCCACGGAGTTCCTTCACTTCGGCAAGGGCTTCTCGAATCTCCTCGTTTTTCAGGTATAATTGGGTGTTTTTGCGAACGAGTTCCTGCTGGCTTTCGCGCAAGGCGACATGGGATTCCTCGCGATGAATCCGGTTCAGATGAGCCCGGGAATGGTAGCGAATCCGGGCGCGCAGTTCGATCACGTCCGGTAGTTTTACCAGGTAGTCGTTTGCGCCGATGGCAAAGGCATCGCTCTTGGTCTGGGCGTCTTCTTCGGCGGAAAGCACCACAATGGGAACTTCGGCGGTAGCGGTGTTCGCCCGCAGACGCTTTAACAGCGTCAAACCATCGATTTGGGGCATCACCAAATCCAGCAGGATCACTGTGGGCTTGAGTTGGTTGGCCAGTTCGATGGCTTTTTGTGGATCGGGGCAGAAATGGAGATCGATGTCGTCCTGGCCTGCCACTGCGTTCGTAACGGCGTCGCCGACAAAGGCTTGATCGTCGATCAGCAAAACCATCGCGTGATAGGAATCCGGGAGTGCGTGATCGGTATTCATAAATATTACTTTGGCGCCTTGCAATGTTTGCAGAGTGCGGCGGCGATCTCTTTCAGGGGCAAAACGTCCACTGCCGCTTGCAATTCCACCGCGGCTTTGGTCATGCCGTAAACGGCGCAGCTTTGCTTGTCTTGGGCGATGGTGTGGTAGCCAGCATCCCGCAATTTCTTGAGCCCTTTTGCGCCATCCCGCCCCATGCCTGTGAGAAGCACTCCGACGACTTCTCCGGGCCAGTGCCGCGCCACGCTTTCAAAGAACACATCCACAGAGGGAAAATAAAAAACATTTTTGGGATGGACCGTGTACCCCAGTTTCCGGGAATTCACAAAGACGAGGTGTTCGCTCGTGGCGGCCATCAACACGACTCCCGGAGTGGGGGCATCTCCCTCGCAGGCGGCTTTCACCGGCAGCACGGATTGTTGCTTCAACCAGCCCACCAGCGAGGCCGCGAATTGTTCGTCCACGTGTTGGATCACAATGATGGGCGAGGGGAAATCTTTCGGCAGGCTTCCCAACACCTCCGCCAGCGCGGAAGGGCCTCCGGCAGAAGCTCCGATGACGACCAGCGGAGCCTGCCGGGGCGTCAGTTCTGTGTTTTTCTCCGGCGGTCGGGAATCCATGAACCCCAGCAACCCGCGCATGGAATCGAGCTTTGAAAGCAAAGGCGCGCTCACGGTTTCGAAATTGTCCAGACCCAGCGCAGGGGTGTCCACCGCGTTGAGCGCCCCGGCTCCCATTGCCTCGAAAACCATCCGGGCGTTTTCGTTCACGCTCACCGTGACGATCAGGATCGGGCAGGGACATTTCACCATGATTTCCCGAGTCGCCTGCACGCCATTCATCTTCGGCATGATGAGGTCCATCAGGACCAGGTCGGGCGTGTCCTTCATGCACATCGCCACCGCCTCTTCGCCATCGCGGGCGACCCAGGCGACCTCGTCTTTTGGGCGCAACAAAATCGTCCGCCGCAAGGCTTCTGCGGCCATGGGCATGTCGTTGACAATTCCAATTCGCATTTCAGATAGGGATTCTACTCTTCTTTTGGAAAAGGGATGCACCGCAAATGTACGTAGGATTTTGCAGCTCGTTATTCATTCCCCTGGGGTCCTCCGATCAAGTCCATGACGCCGCTCAGCAGGGTCTCGTCGTGGAAACTGCCTTTGGTGAGATAATAGTCCGCGCCTGCCTCCAAGCCCCGGTTCCGGTCTTCCGGCCGGTCTTTGTAGGAGACAATCATCACGGCAATGGATTTGAGGCGCGGATCGTTTTTGATGAGCCGCACCAATTCAATGCCATCGAGGCGCGGCATGTCGATGTCGGTCACCACGAGATCGAACGGCTGCGTGCGCACGGCGTTCCACCCGTCCATGCCGTCAATGGAGACTTCTACCTCGTATCCGGCGTTGCCAATGAGTTTGCGCTCCAGCTCGCGGACTGTGAGCGAATCGTCCACCACCAAAACCCGCTTGCGGCGCGTGCCTGCCTGGAAGGTTTCGGCCATCTGGACGCGATCCAGGCGCCCTTGGGAAACCAGCAGTTCCACCGAACGCATCAAATCGTCCACGTCCAGGATCAGGACCGGCGAACCGTCCGGCATGAGGGCTCCGGCATTGATGTCTTTGATTTTGCCCAGCCGCGCATCCAAGGGTTGAACCACCAATTGCCGTTCTCCCAAAAACCGGTCCACGACCACGCCGAAGCGTTTGGTGCGGTCCCCGAGGATCATTACGGAAAGCTCGTCTGTGGTGGCGACGTGGCTCTTGCCGAAGATTTGAGCCGCCGAAACCAACCCGACCCGCTGGCCTTCGAGCGGAACGTGTTCCCGACCCTCCAGCGTTTCGATTTCCGCGCGCGTCACCTGGAGCGTGCGCGTCAGGCGCGCCAGCGGCACGGCGTAAGGTTCGCCCGCCACTTCCACCAGCAGGAAGCGCATCACCGAAAGCGTCAGCGGAAGCTGGAGCTGAAAGCGCGCGCCGCAATCGGGGTGATTGGTGAGCCGCACGTTTCCACCCACGGATTTGACGACCTCGCGCACCACATCCAAGCCCACGCCGCGCCCGGAAATCTCGGTGACTTCATCGCGCAGCGAAAAGCCGGGCAGGAAAAGAAAATCCAGGAGTTCTTCTTCACTGAGGGTCTTTGCCACCTCCGCGGTGGTATGTTTTTTTGCGACCACCGCTTCGCGCAGCCGTTCGGTGGAGATTCCCCGGCCATCATCCTCGATTAAAATCATGAGCAACCCGGCGACATGGCGGGCTTCCACCTTGATGAGGCCGTTGCGCGATTTTCCCGCACGGAGGCGCTCTTCGGGCGGCTCCATCCCGTGGTCCACTGCGTTGCGCAGCAAATGGCCCAAGGGGGCTTCCAGGCGCTCCAAGACTTCGCGATCCACGGGAGTCGATTCGCCGGAAAATTGAAGCTCGACTTCTTTATTTAGCTGGCGGGCCAGGTCGCGAACCATGCGATGGAATCCTTGAATGCCATCTCCAAAAGGCCGCATGCGGCTTGCGAGCACTTCCCGGTAGAGTCGGTGGGAGAGGCTGGCGGAGCGCCGCGTGTAAAGCTCCAACTCCTCGTGCCGGTCGCCAAGCGCCCGCACACAACCGGCGGCTTGCTGCTGCGCCTCAGCCAGGCGGGCCTGCACTTGTTCCCCGAGCTTGTGCCCGGCGAGCGCGTCACGCAAACCTTCCAGCGCCCCGGAAAGCTTGACTTGCTGGCGCTTGAGCCGCAGGAGGGATTCGGCGTAGGGGGAAAGCCAGCGCGATTCCACCAATGCTTCTCCCGCGAGCCCGAGAAGCCGGTTCAAATTCGTCGCGGCGACCCGCAGCACCCGGTCGTCGGTTTTCGTTCCCGCCGCAACAGGTTTGGATTCCTCGGGCTTGGCGCCGGATGTGGGTTTGGCAACCGCAGGAAGGTTCCCCGCCGTGATGCTGTTGATCGCGGCGACCGTCTGCTCAATGCTCGAGGCGTTCTTGTCTTTCCAGATTTCCGCGTCGGGCGTCTGGGCAATACGGCCAAAGAGATCGACACTGCGCAAAAGGATATCAACGGCTTCCGGCCCCAACACCACGGCTCCTTTTTGCGCAGCCACAAAACAATCTTCCATCGCGTGGGCCACTTGCACCGCCGCTTCGAGGCCGATGATGCGCGCCGCCCCCTTTAGGGAATGGGCCGAGCGCATCAATTCCTCCAGCGTTGCCGCATCCGCCGGATCCACTTCCAGCGCGAGCAGTTTTTGCGTCAGCACGGCGGTCTGGTTCTCGGCCTCCTGGCGGAAGAGGTCAACTAGCGAAAACTGGCGGTAATCATTCTGGCTCATGAGGTGCGGTTAAAGCCGGCGGCGCAGGGCGTAAAAGAGCAGGGTTTCGTCCAGGATCCCCACCGAGCGATCCTCCCAGGTAAGGAGGCCGGTGGTGTAGGGGGTGGCGGATTGCGCCACGGTGGCCGGGACCGGGGTTAAGTCGTCCGGGTGGTAACGAACTCCGACATGGACTTCATTGACGGAAAAGACGACCCGTTCTCCATCCTGCCCGATGACGAGCAGACGTTCATAGACGCTGCGCCCCGATTTGCGATCGGTCTGGAGCAGCGATGCCGGCGCTTCGAAGCCGAGCAATTGCGGCAGCGCGATACAAATGAGAAGCTCCCCGCGCACCATGGTGAGCCCGCGAACCAAGGCGTCCTGGCGGTGGGGGAGGGTGTGAATGGGGCGCAGTTCCACAACCTCCAGAAAGACTTCGGTGGGTAGCGCCAGCCATTCCTCGCCGATCCGGAAAATCACGATGGAGCGTGTGCCCGCCGGTTTTGCATGCCGGGGCCCCGCGATGCGCTCTGTCCAGAACTCGAGATACCCCTCGGGGGTTTTGCGGTTGAGCAAAGTGGCCGCCGCCGCGCGAAAGACTTCACAATTCAGGCAGCGGATATGGCGCTGAAGTTCAGGGCACGATTTGTCGCCGAAATTTCCAATGCTATTCCAGCAGGCGTTGAGCCGGGTTTCGCTCATGATGCTTTGGTTTCGAGGGTGGATCTTGCCTGGGCTCGTTTCCCGCGTTCCTCCAACTGCCGGGCCGTCTTGAGGTCGCCCGATTTTTTGAGCAGAAGCGAGAGGTGAAACAGAGCTTGGTAATGATCGGGCTGGAGGTAAAGCGCTTTTCGATAGAACTCCACGGCTTGCGTTTCATTGCCGAGCGAATTGTCGATCAACCCCAGCAAATAATAGGCGCGGCTGGAGGGACCGTGCAATCGGACGCAGCTCTCGCATTCCCCACGTGCGGCATCGAGCCGCCCGGAGTCGGCCAACTGTTGGGCCTTGGCCAGAAGGGTTTCGGATGAGGGCGCGGGAGGCTCGGGTTGGGGCGCCTTGGCTTTGGCTCGTCGCGCAATGGGGGCGGGAACCGATGGCAGGATGGGAAAAAGCGTCGGGCGCAAGGCCGGTTTGATCTCGCGGCGCTTGGCCGCAGGCCGGGCGGGCTGCTTCGGATTGCCTTTGCGAAACCCAAACGCCAGGGCGGCGGGGATGGGCTCAAACCCAAACTCGCGCGCAATCTGTCCCTCGGCATGACCCAAAAATAATAGTCCTTCCGGCGAGAGCATTCCGCCAATGTTCGTCATGAGTTGCGCCCGCGATTTTTCGTCGAAATAGATCATCATATTCCGGCAGAAGACGACATCCAGTTCACTGGTCTTCCGGGTAAACGCATTGAGCACGTTCAATTGCCGGAACTGCACCTGGCGGGCGACTGTCTGGTCGATCTGCCAGCCGTTGCCGATTTTCGTGAAATATTTCTCCCGAAATTCCAGCAACTGCCCACGAAAAGAGTTGCGGCTATAATGGCCCGTCCTGGCTTTGGAAAGCGCCGCAAAGCTGATATCCACAGCTTCGACGGAAAACCGTTCCGGCGGCAGGCCTGCATCCAGCAGGCTCATCACAATCGAAAACGGCTCCTCCCCGCTGGAGCACGGGACACTGAGAATCCGCAAAGCCTCGTAAGGATGCTTGGGCAGCCATTCTTTCACGGCCCATTGCCCCAAAACCGCAAAGGCTTCGCGATCCCGAAAAAACCAGGTCTCCGGCACGACGATCTCCTCGACGAGCGCTTGAAATTCCGTTTCTGAACCCGCGACCAGCACCGCGTATTCTGCGATATCCTTGAGGGCCCGCTGCTTCATCCGTGTATGCACGGCCAGGGCCACCATGGAAGAACCGATGGAGGGCACATCCAGCCCGATCCCCCGGTTTAAAAGCGCTTCGATTTGCAACGCGGCATCGGCGCACCTCATACAAATGCCTCCCGGGCCTGTCGCCACAAGGCATCCCGCACTTCGGGGGTCAGCAAGCGGGCGACTTCCACCCGCTGCACGATCCCGCGGGCATCGTGGACGACCGGGCCCAAATACGGAGAGCCGTCCGCCGCGACGCCGGGATCTTGGAAATCGCCGTTTTCGTAGCGCGCGGTTTCCGTGGCTTTTTCGGCCAGCAACCCGAGCAAGCGCTCCTCGCCATCGGGGCATCGGTAATGCACCAGCACGAGCCGGGTGCTGAGGCTCTCTTTGGAGGGTTCGCCCAACGCCATCGCGCTCAGGTCCACCACCGGCAGGGGCTGCCCATGGTAATCGGCCACGCCTGCCACACCCGCCGCGGCTTGGGGGATGCGCTTCAAGCGCACAAGCGGTTCTACAGCGGCGATTCCCGCTGCTTCCAACGCGTAACGGTCCGCGCCGATCTGGAATAGAAGATAAACCATCGTCGTGAGGGGTTGGCCCGCCTCTTACGAATCTTTGGATTTCAACTGCGACGCGGCCACTTGCAGCCCTTGTGCCGCTTTCATCAATTGCTCAATGGCCTCGCTGTTCTGCCGCAATGCCTGGGCGGATTGCTGGGCCGTGTCGCCCAACTGCGTGAGCGCATCGCTGATTTGCCCGGCCGCGGTGGATTGCATTTGCATCCCGTCGTTTACCGACTCGAAGCGCGGCGTCAATGCCTGCACTTGTTGGATGATTTGAACGAGCTGCGCCGTGACGCCGCATACCTCCTCATTGCCCCGGCGCACTTCCTCCGCAAATTTGTCCATCCCCATCACCCCTGCGGAAACGGCGGATTGCATCTCTTTGACCATCTGTTCGATGTCATAGGTCGCCACGGCGGTTTGATCCGCCAGGCGTCGGATTTCCGTTGCCACGACAGCGAAACCCTGGCCGTATTCGCCGGCCTTCTCCGCCTCGATCGCCGCGTTGAGCGAGAGCAGGTTGGTTTGATCGGCCACCTTGTTGATCGTCGTCACCATCGAGTTAATATTCGCCGTCTTCTCATTGAGGATTGCCAGCTTGCCGGAAATACTCGCGGTGGCCCCCATGATCTGCCGCATCGTCCCCTCCAGACGGGCCAGGCCCGCCTGCCCGCCCGAGGCCAGCTCGGCGGTTTGCTCGGAGACGCCCGCCACGTCGCTCATCGTTTTGCCCAGTTCCTTGGTGGTTGCGGAAATTTCCTTGGCCGTCGCGCCGATCTCGACCGAGGTGGAAGCAACTTCATTGGCGCTGGCTTGCTGTTCCTTAAGCGTGGCGGCCATCTCCGTGGCGCTGCTGTTGACCTGGATGAGTGCCAGCATCAAATTTTTCAAAGTGGCTGCGAGCATGCGGATGACCATTGTCGCGATGATAATGCAAAGGATCAGGCTGATGGAACTGCCTGCCATGACGACATTCTTGGTCGAGCCCACGTCATCGGTGATATTCGTTGTCGCGAGATCGGCGTCGCTTTTATTGTAGGTTTGTTCCGCTTCGAGCGCATTTGCGAAATTCTCCAAAGCCGCCGAGAACTTCTCCTGGTCCACAGTTTCCGCGCCGGCTTTTCCGGAATTCAGTATCCCTCTGCAAACCTCCAAATAGTGAGTCGCGGTTTGCTTCGCAGTGGTGTAAAGGTCCACTTCGCTGGTGCTCTCGGAGGAAATAGTTTTCTTCAACTCTCCGATCAAATTCTCGATCTCGTGCAAATCGGCGGTGATGCTCGCGCGCAATTTCGTTTTTTCCTGCGGATCTGCCGTGGAAAGGAGACGGTAAACGGAAGCGGAGCTTTGGTGCGTGTGGTGTTGGAGTTGGCCGATGCTATACAACCCTGCCACGTGGTCCATCTTCAGATCGAGCGCCTCATTATGGATGCTGGTGAGGCGAATGATCGAGAAGCCGCAAATGGCCACCGACAAGAGAATGACGACGAGGAAGCCTGCGCTGACAATTTTTTGGACAGTCCAATGTTTCATAATGGGGGAGGGAGTGATGCCTTGGCTACTTGGAGCGAGGAGCGGAAAGCGTGCCAAGATTCCTAATCCCGGCACCTGCAAATGTCACGTGCGGATTTCCACTCAAAAAAACAGGCCCGCAGAAGGGGTTTCGCTCGAAGCGGCAAGTGGATTCGCGCCCCACCGACGGGCGCGGCAGGATGAAAGCGCCTGAAGCCGTTCGCTTTTCATTGCCGCTTAGAGCGTTTTCGTTTGACGTTGTCGCATTTCTTGCACGCTGAAAGCGCAGAGGAAATCAGCCCAGGGCAAAGCGCAGCGCCGCCCTGGGTATCCAACGCAAGAGAG
>CAIYQA010000425.1 GCA_903928175.1 uncultured Spartobacteria bacterium
CATACCAGCCAAGCCCGAAGGGCTGGGTTGTAGGAGAGGATTCAGGCAGGGCTGAAGGCCCGCACCATAGCACACCTTTTTGTGATGGTGCGGGCTTTCAGCCCTGGGTGTTGTTTTCTGGAAATCCTTGGGCGTTGCCCAAGGCTGGTATGGGGCCGCGCCTTCGGCGCTGAAATAAAGCGCCAAAGGTGGTCCGTTTATTTTGAAGAAATGGTATAAGTCCTTTCTTTTTGTGCCTTTTGCGCTTTTTTGCGGCCAATCTTCTTTGCGGTTTGCCGCAGGTTCCGCTATGGGTCTTGCTCTTCATGGCAGCACCCGGTTCCGCAAGCATCCTCACCGCACAAGACCTTTGCGTTCGTTACAACGACCAGGTCGTGCTCGACCGCGCCTCGTTTTCAATCCACGAGGGCGACCGCATCGGGCTCGTGGGGCGCAACGGCTCAGGTAAATCGACTTTCTTGCGCATCCTCGCCGGGCAGTTGGACCCGGATAGCGGAACGGTGGCGCGGCGGCGCGGGTTGGTGGCGGGGTATCTGCCACAGGAGTTCGCGCTCGATGCGGAGCTCTCCGTGGTCGAGAACATCCGGGCCGGAGCCCGGCATGTGCTCGATTTGATTGCTGAATTCGAAGCGCTCCCGGGCGACTCGGCGCGGCATCATGATTTGGAGGAGCGCATCAACGTGCTCGACGGCTGGAGCCTCGATCGGCGCATCGCGACCGCCATGTCGAAGCTTTCGTGCCCGCCCGCCGAAGCGTCCATTGTCCAACTTTCCGGCGGCGAAAAACGGCGCGTGGCACTCTGCCGCGCTGTGGTTTCGCAGCCCGATTTGCTGATTCTCGACGAGCCGACCAATCACCTCGACGCGGAATCCATCGAATGGCTCGTCGGTTTTTTGGAGAATTATCCCGGCGCGCTTTTGGTGGTCACCCATGATCGCTATTTTCTGGACCGCGTCGCAAATCAGATCACCGAACTGGCCAGTGGCGCCTTCTTTTCCTACGAGGGAAATTACACAGATTACCTTGTCTCGCGCGCGGAACGGATGGCCGCCGCGGAGTTGGGCGAGCACAAACGGCAGATGTTTCTCAAGCGCGAATTGGAATGGGTGCGCCGCGCTCCCGAGGCCCGCCGGACCAAGTCCCGGAGCCGCCTGGACGCTTATTTCGAAGTCGCAAACCAAGCAGCGCCGGAGATTGAAAGGGATGTCGATCTGGTGATCCCGCCCGCGCCGCAACTGGGCAATCGCGTGGTGGAACTCGTGGGCGTCGGGATGGCGCTCGGCGGACGGCGGCTGTTTTCCGGGTTCGATTTCAAATTCGAGGCGGGACAGCGCATCGGCATCACAGGCCGCAACGGATTGGGCAAGACGACGTTGTTAAAAATCATCCTGGGCGAGATGCCGCCGGACATCGGGGAAGTGCGCACCGGGCAGCTCACGCGGTTCAACTATGTGGATCAAGCCCGCTTGCTGCTCAAGGATGACGACACCGTGCTGGAAGCCATCAGCGACGGCAGCGAGTTTGTGATGTATGGCGGCGTCAAGGTGCCGGTGCGCGGTTATTTGAAGCGGTTCCTGTTCACCGACGACCGGATCATCACGAAGGTCCGGTTCCTGAGTGGCGGCGAGCGGAGCCGACTTTTGCTGGCGCGTATTTTAAAAAACGGCGGCAATTTCCTGATCCTCGACGAGCCGACCAATGATCTCGATCTGGCCACGTTGCGGATTCTCGAAGAAGCGCTGCTGGCGTTTGAAGGCGTGGTGCTGGTGGTCAGCCATGACCGGTATTTTTTGAATCGCGTGTGCACCGGCATCCTTGCTTTTGAAGGCGAGGGACAGGTGCATTATAGCGTCGGCAGCTACGATTATTATTGGGAGAAACGGCAGCGGCTCTTCAAGCAATGGGGCTCCGATCCCGGTCCCGATAAGGAAAAGCAAAGCCCGCGCCGCTCCAATGCGGAGAAGCCGCGCAAGCTTACCTACAAGGAAACGCGCGAGTTGGAAGCAATGGAGGAGACGATCCTTGCCGTGGAAGAGCGGATCGCGGAAATCGAGGCGATGTTCGCGGACCCGGAGTTTCACCGCAAACACGGTTCCGACGGTCCAGCGCTCCACGAGGAAGTGGAAGCCGCGCGCAAGAAACTGGAAGAGCTGTTTGCGCGATGGGAGAGCCTGGAGGCAATCCGGCTGGCGATGGAAGTTTAGGATCCGAAGCCCGCCAGGCCCCTGAGCGAACGCGCTCCATTTCTCTTGAGGGTTCCGAAAGGAGGGTTACACAGTCCGGTAGTAGTGACCCCCCGTCAGATTCTGATCCTTTTAACGAAAATAGTTATGCCTAAAATCATGAAATCAATCGCTGCAATATTGGCTATGGTCGGATGTTTTTTGGGAATCAGCTCCCTCCAGGCGGCAGACGCCAATCCCTCCGGAAAAATCACTCTTACGGGCACTTATATCTGGAGCAATCAGCCCGGAAAAGCGATGAACATCAAAGCCGAGCTGACCCCGGATGGTTCGCAGCAATGGAAAGCCGTCTATATCTTCGATCATGGCGAGAAAACGATGACCTACACGGGGAGGATTACGGGTGATCTCAAAAAGGGCCCGGTGCAAGGAACAGCCGTCAAAGAAACAGGCAAGCGGTCTTTCTGCCTTGAAAGCACTGTCACCAATGGGGTGCTGAATTTTAACCATTTCGAAACGACGCGGGGCAAAGTCCCGACAGGAACGGGCGCCCTGAAATAGGGAAGATTGGCGAGGTCCTCGCTTTGAGGGGGCGGTTTTCGGGGAGCCTTCCGCCTTCCCGGCGCGAAAGCGTTTTCCACGGTTAGTCTGGCCAAATGAAGCTCATCCAACGCCGCGATGCAGAATCCTTGATGTTTTCACGGGTGAGGAGTGCGCGCGTGAAAATCGCGTTTTTTGGAGCGAACAGAAATCCAGTCGCGAGGAATGGGGCGTTTAATCCTGCGGAAGGGTAGCCATTTTAATGATTTTTTAACGCTTTTGACCCTCCCTTTAACTCACGGGTTCGATGCCTTTGCGGCATTCTGAACCTATGAACGAGCGAGATTATTTGCAGGTGGCACTTTTCTTGGGCGGGCTGATCGCCCTCACTCCCTTGCTGGGGCGCTGGATGGCGGCGGTGTTTGCCGGGGAGAAAACTTTTCTCACCCCTGTCTTGGGCGGATTGGAGGCGCTGATCTACCGACTCTCGGGCATCGACGCGCGGCGCGAGATGAATTGGAAGCGCTATCTTGGGGCGCTGCTCGTGTTCAATGTCCTTGGCATCGTTACGGTTTTCCTCATTGAAATGACCCAAGCCTGGCTGCCGTTCAATCCGCAGCAGATCCCCAATATCCCCTTCGCCTTGGCCTTCAACACGGCGGTCAGCTTTGTGACCAACACCAACTGGCAGGCGTATTCGGGGGAATCGACGATGAGCTACGGCACGCAAATGCTGGCGCTCTGCGTGCATAATTTTCTGAGCGCGGCGACCGGCATCGCCGTGGCGCTCGCGCTGATCCGGGGGTTGACGCGCCGGTGCAGCGAAACGCTCGGCAATTTCTGGGCGGATACGACGCGCGCCACACTCTATGTGTTGCTGCCGCTCTCGCTGATCTTCGCGCTGGTGCTGGTGGGCCAAGGCGTGGTGCAAACCTTTGCCCCTTATACCGAAGTCACGACACTCGAAGGGGCCAAGCAAGTGATCCCGCTCGGACCCGCCGCATCGCAGATCGCCATTAAGCAGATCGGCACCAACGGGGGCGGGTTCTTCGGACAGAACAGCGCGCATCCGTTCGAGAACCCCACGCCGCTGGCTAATTTCCTGGAAATACTGGCTATCTTCGCCATTCCCGCCGGGTTGACCTACACCTTCGGCTGCATGGCCGGGAACCGTCGGCAGGGATGGGCGATTTTTGGCGCGATGCTCGCCCTGTTCGTCATCGGGTTCGCCGTGGCGTGGCCAGCGGAGTTGGCGCACAATCCAGCGACGGGGTTGACCGCCTCGATGGAAGGCAAAGAGACGCGTTTTGGCATTATGAACAGCGTGCTCTTCGCGACGGTCACCACGGACACCTCGTGCGGCGCGGTGAACTGCATGCATGACAGCGTGGCCCCGCTCACCGGGTTGGTAACGCTTGTCAACATGATGCTCGGCGAGGTGGTGTTTGGCGGCGTCGGCGCGGGGCTTTACGGGATGTTGATCTTTGCCCTCCTGACCGTCTTCATCGCGGGCCTGATGGTGGGACGAACGCCGGAATATCTGGGCAAAAAGATCGAGGCGCGCGAGATCACTTGGGCGGTGGTCGCCGTGCTCGCCCCGGCAGCGGTGATTCTTGTCAGCACGGCCATCGGATGCGTGACGAAGGCGGGCGTCTCTTCCATCGCCAACCAAGGGCCGCATGGGTTTAGCGAAATCCTCTACGCCTTCACCTCGGCGGTGGCGAACAACGGCAGCGCGTTCGCCGGGCTCAACGCGAACACCGATTTCTACAATTACCTGACGGCGTTGGCGATGTTCATCGGGCGCTTCGCCATCATCGTGGCGGTTCTGGCCATTGCGGGAAGTCTGGCACCCAAGAAATCCGCGCCCCCCTCGGCAGGCACCTTCCCCACCGACAGCTTCACCTTCGCGGCGCTGCTCATAGCGGTGGTGTTGATCGTCGGCGCGCTCACCTTCTTCCCGGCGCTTTCGCTCGGCCCCATCGTCGAGCACCTCCTCATGCAAGCCGGTCGCACTTTCTAATCCCATAGCCATGAAACCAAAGACTTCTCTTCTCGACCCGGCCTTGCTGCGGCAGGCTGCCTTGGATTCCTTTGTAAAACTCGACCCTCGGGTGCAGTGGAAAAACCCGGTGATGTTCGTGGTCTATATCGGCTCGATCCTCACCGCCATCGCCACTGTGCGGCATTTCACGGGTTTTAATTTGCAGATTACCCTCTGGCTCTGGTTTACGCTGCTCTTTGCCAACTTCGCCGAAGCGATGGCCGAGGGGCGCGGTAAGGCCCAGGCCGCCACGCTGCGCGCCATGCGCACGAAGACGCACGCTCGCAAATGGGTGAACGGGCAAGAGGAAACCGTCGCCGCCGGGGAACTGAAATCGGGCGAGTTCGTGGTGTGCGAGGCCGGGGATATTATTCCCGCCGACGGCGAGGTGACGGAGGGGATCGCCAGCGTCGATGAATCAGCCATCACTGGTGAATCCGCGCCCGTTATCCGGGAAAGCGGCGGCGACCGGAGCGCCGTCACGGGCGGCACGCGCGTCATCAGCGACCGCATCGTGATCCGCGTCACTAGTGTAGTGTTTCACAAATAAGGGATCATAAGGTTTCGGCGTTTTCCGCTTCCATTTTCTGGCGGGCGCGCTTGATCTTCGCGAGAATTTCCGCGCCCTTTGCCTTCCAAACATAAC
>CAIYQA010000426.1 GCA_903928175.1 uncultured Spartobacteria bacterium
AGCATACCAGCCTGGGGCAACGCCCCAGGAAAAGGGAAAAAGACGCGAACAGGGCTGAAGGCCTGGCGCATGAGACGGAAGCTCAGAACAATGCGCCGGGCCTTCAGCCCTGATTTTATCTCTTCCTCAAACCTGGGGCGTTGCCCCAGGCTGGTATGCCTGCGGGCCTTCGGCCCTCGCGACACCGCGCATTTATACAAAAGCTCCTCGGAAAACTGTTATTAAAACACCAGTGGCGTCCCCTCAGTCATCACCGCGACGCGGTCTTCGATGCCGAGCTTCCGGGCTGCCGCGAGCAACCGTTGGAGCGGTTCCTCGGGCGGCTCGTAGCTCAAGCGGAACGAGCCGTAGTGCATCGGCACCATCCGTTGCGCCCCCAGGTCGAGAAATGCCTGCAAGGCTTCCTCCGGGTTCATGTGAACCTCCCGGCCGCTCGGTGGGTCATACGCGCCGATGGGCAGCAATGCGATGTCGATCTTGAACCGCTTGCCAATCTCCTTGAACCCGTCGAAAAACGCGGTGTCGCCGCAGTGATAGATCGTCCGCCCGCCCAATTCGACCACGTAGCCGCCGAAACCGCGGTGCGAATCGTGCAAAAAGCGCGCCCCCCAGTGATGGCAGGGCGTGAGCGTGATCCGCGCCCCCCGGCGCTTGAAGCTCTTCCAGTAATCCAGTTCGTGAATGCTCTGGAACCCGAGGCCGCGCACGAGGCTACCCACCTCGAAGGGGACGATGATCGGCTGGCCTTCGGCCACGCGCCGTAACGTGCGCCGGTCGAGGTGGTCGAAGTGGGCGTGTGTGACCAGCACGAGATCGATGGCGGGCAGGTCGCGGATTTCCAGCCCCGGATGGCGGATGCGTTTGACGACTTTGAGCCATTTGGCCCAGTTCGGGTCCACGAGCAGATTGGCCTTGGGGGTCTGGATGAGAAACGAGGCGTGGCCGATCCAGGTCAGGCCGATCTCCCCTGGCTTGAGCTTGGGAAAGAGCGGGGCGGCTTTCTTGCCGGAACGCCGGGTGAAAAGCGAAGGGATCAGCACTTTGGTGAGGAAATTGCGCTTGTGCCAGTCGCCCGCTGGCTTGAGCCCCACTTTTTTGGCGCCGCCAGCGATCTTCCGGGCGTCGGATTGCTTCCGGGCGGCTTTTTTGAGGAGGCCTCTGGGGGCGGCGGCGCGAGTTTTTGAAAAAGGGGTGTCCACGTGGAAGGGCATTGTAGCGCGAAACCGGCGGGAATCAAAAGATTCGGTGTGGGAGGACTCCAAATATCCATTCACTATTAGCAAATCTTCAATTTCCTGTTTACGGGATTGCCGAAGTATGAGAACCTCCGCCCCTTTCCGGTGTTTTTCATTCTTGGCGTGGCGTTCCTCCTACGCGACGGGCAGGTCTTGGATAACATTGGTTCAAACATAGCGCCCCGTTTTCTTCCGGTTTCAAAAAACCGGAATCAACCAACCAGATATATTATGCCCAAAAAACTGAAGAAGTCCGGAAAGGCTGCTCCCAAAAAAGCGCCTGCCAAAGCCCCGGCGAAAGCCGCCAAGAAGGTCGTCGCCAAGAAAGCTGTCGTAAAAAAAGCCGTTGCCAAAAAAGCTCCGGTCAAAGCCAAGGCCGCTGTTAAAAAGGCGCCTGCCAAGAAAGCGCCGGTTGCGAAGGCCGCCACCGTCAAGAAAAACAAATACGTCTATACCTGGGGCGCTGGAAAAGCCGACGGCAACGGCACGATGAAACCCCTGCTGGGCGGCAAAGGCGCGAACCTCGCGGAAATGACCCGCATCAATCTGCCCGTGCCTGCCGGCTTCACCATCACCACGGAAGTCTGCACCTATTTTTACGCCAACAAACGCACCTATCCCGTCGAGCTTCAGGGCCAGATGGAAGCCGGTGTGCGCAACATGGAAAAAATCATGGGCACCAAATTCGGCGATACGTCGAAGATGCCCCTCCTGGTCGCCGTCCGTTCGGGCGCGCGCGATTCCATGCCCGGCATGATGGACACCATCTTGAACCTCGGCCTCAATGACGAGACCGTAGTCGCAGTGGCCAAGGCCACCAACAACGAGCGTTTCGCCTGGGACTGCTACCGCCGCTTCGTCCAGATGTATGGCGACGTCGTGCTCGGCGTGCAGAAGCTCCCGAACGAAGATCACGAACCGTTTGAAACCGTCATCACCAACCTCAAGAGCGAGCGCTACAAGAATACCGAAATCGCCGACTCCCTGCTCACCGCCGCCGACCAGAAAGAACTCGTCGCCCGGTTCAAGAAGCTCGTCAAAGAGCGCACAGGCAAGGACTTCCCGGCCGATCCGTGGCAGCAGCTCAAGGGCGCCGTGGGCGCCGTGTTCGGCTCGTGGATGAACGATCGCGCGATCGTCTATCGCCGCAAATACAATATTCCCAGCGAATGGGGAACCGCCGTCAACGTGCAGGCGATGGTCTTCGGCAACACGGGCGACGAGTCCGGTTCCGGCGTGGCGTTCACGCGTGACCCCGCCACCGGCGAAAAAATGTTCTACGGAGAATTCCTCATCAACGCGCAGGGTGAAGACGTCGTTGCCGGCGTGCGCACGCCCGAGCCCGTCAAGGAACTCAAGAAGCAGATGCCCAAGGCTTATGCCGAACTCGACCGCATCCGCACCACCCTCGAAAAACATTTCAAGGACGTGCAGGACTTCGAATTCACCATCCAGGCCGGCACCGATTACATGCTCCAGACCCGCAACGGAAAACGCACCGGCGTCGCCGCCGTCCGTTTCGCTGTGGAAATGGAGAAAGAAGGCCTCATCGACTGGAAGACGGCTGTGGGCCGCGTCCCGGCTGAACAGCTCGAGCAAGTGCTCGCGCCGATCTTCGACCGCACCGCGCTCAAGAACACGAAAGTGATCGCCACCGGTCTTCCCGCCGGTCCCGGCGCCGCCACCGGCATCATCTACTTCAACGCCGACCGCGCCGCCGCGGCTGCCGCGAGGGGTGAAAAAGTGCTCCTCGTTCGCGTGGAGACCTCACCGGAAGATCTGCGCGGCATGATCGCCGCCGAAGGCATCCTCACCGCTCGCGGCGGGGTTTCCTCGCACGCGGCACTCGTGGCCCGCCAGATGGGCAAAGTGTGCGTCTGCGGCGCGGCTGCCATTGACGTGGATTACCACGCGAAGACGATGACCGCCGACGGCCAGACCTTCAAGGAAGGGGTCGATTACCTCTCCATCGACGGCACCTCGGGTCTCGTCTATGCGGGCGAAGTCAAAACCGCCCCGTCCGAAGTCATCCAAGGCCTGTTGTTCAACGACGCGACCGCCAAGAAGGGCGCGACCTACAAGAACTTCGTCAAGCTCATGGACTGGTGCGCGAAAGCCACCAAGCTCCAGGTTCGCACGAACGCCGACACGCCCGAGCAGGTTGCCAACGCCGTCTCCTTCGGAGCCAGCGGCGTGGGTCTGACCCGCACCGAGCACATGTTCTTCGAAGGCGACCGCATCGACGTGGTCCGCCAGATGATCCTCGCCGACAAGATCGACGACCGCAAAGCCGCGGTCGCGAAATTGCTGCCGTTCCAGAAGGGCGACTTCCTGGGCATCTTCAAGGCACTCAAGGGTCTCCCGGCCACCATCCGCCTGCTCGATCCTCCGCTCCATGAATTCCTGCCCAACGACAACGCGTCACAGAACGCGCTGGCCGAGAAGCTCGGCGTGAGCGTGGACGTCATCTCCAAGCGCGTGCACGAATTGCACGAGCAGAACCCGATGCTCGGCCACCGTGGCTGCCGTCTCGGCATCTCGTTCCCCGAGATCACCGAAATGCAGGCGCGCGCCATCTTCGAAGCCGCCGCCGAGGTCCAGAAAAAGGGGATCAAGGTGAAGCCCGAAGTGATGGTCCCGCTCGTCGGCTTCAAGAAGGAACTCGATCTCCAGGTGGACATCATCCATCGCGTGGCCGCCGAGGTGCAGAAAGAAACCAAGCAGAAGATCGCCTACATGGTCGGCACGATGATCGAAGTGCCGCGTGGCGCCGTGACCGCTGACGAAATCGCGCAGACTGCGGAGTTCTTCAGCTTCGGCACCAACGACCTCACGCAGACGACGCTCGGCATGAGCCGCGACGACTCCGGTTCGTTCCTGCCGCACTACGCCGAATGCGAAATCGTGAAGAAGAACCCGTTCGCCACGATCGACCAGACCGGCGTGGGCCAGCTCATGCAGATCGCAGCCGAGAAGGGCCGCAAGACCCGTCCTGGCATCAAGCTCGGCATCTGCGGCGAACACGGCGGCGATCCCGATTCCGTGAAGTTCTGCCACAGCCTGGGCCTCACCTACGTGAGCTGCTCGCCGTATCGCGTGCCGGTGGCGCGTTTGGCAGCCGCCCAAGCCGCGCTCGGCAAGTAAGAATAGAAGTGCCCAGGCACTGCTGATTCCCATCAGAGGAAGGGCCGTTCGGAGCAATCCGGACGGCCTTTTCGTTTTTGTGTGGAACAGAAATTTTCGCACAGAGACACGGAGAACACGGAGGGAGAGATAGTCAGCCAATGTTCATGTCATCCCGAGCGCAGCGAGGAACCCCACAAACCACTCAAGGGGTGTTTGTTTCTGTCAAGAAATGTTGCCCCACCTTTCACTCCTTACTAAAACTGCAAATACTAAGGACTTCTTTCCTCTTCTTTCCCTTGCCCCCTTTCCTTTAAGTCGCACAGCGAAATAGCATCCCGCAGGGATGCCAGCCAATAGCCGGGGGTTGAGCGCGAGCGACACCCCCGGAACCATCCACAATGCCGCTCACCCCAACGGGGTGGCAGAATTTCGGGGATTCAGCATCGCAGGATTTCTGCGACCCCTCCGGGGTCAAACCGCTTGTTCTGCTATACCGGGGGTATCGCAAAGCTCAACCCCCGGCTATTCGCTGTAAACCCTTGCTTCGGGTTATTTTTCCATGTCTACGCCCTCGACGCCCTCGATGCTCTCGTTACTGGAAATCGCCCGCCGTCAGATCGAGCGGAACAGCACCCCGCAGGGATGCCAGCGAATATCGAGCGGAATGAAGGGGAGAAGATCCCGTTCAGCAGCAGAGAGCCGTTTCTTTTCCATAATAATCCCCTTGCGTGACTGGACAGACGCCCCCTGGAAGGCGTAAGGTTTGCCCTCACGCCACATGTTGCTCCTCCGGTTCCTAGGTTCCACCGCCCTCTCGCTCTTCGGCTATCTCGGGGAATTGCTGTTCCTGATGCTGGAGAGCGCTCGCTCGCTCGTGACGACGCCCATTCGCTGGCGGCTGGCCTTGGGGCAGATTCTCGAAGTCGGCTATCGCTCGCAACTGGTGGTCATCGTGACCGGCGCGTTCACCGGGGCGGTCTTTGCCGCGCAGACCTATTTTCAATTTCACCGGCTCTCGATGGACACGGCGGTGGGCGCGGTCGTGGCCGTCTCGATGTTCCGCGAACTCGGGCCAGTCCTGACCGGGTTGATGGTGGCGGGCCGCGTGGGGGCTTCGATGTCAGCGGAAATCGGCACGATGAAAGTCACCGAGCAACTCGATGCGTTGCGTTCCCTGGGGGTGCATCCGGTGGATTACCTGGTCGTCCCGCGCATGATCGCCATGATGATCTCCATGCCCATGCTGGTGGCCGAGTGCGTCGGCATCGGCATCGTCACCGGCATGTTCGTGGCGGTGCACCTGCTTGGGGTTTCCCAAGTCTGGTATACCAATTACATGCTCAGGTTTACCGCCCTGCGGGATTTGGAGATGGCGCTCACCAAAGGGTTCGTCTTCGGCATCCTGATCGTGTTTGTGGCGTGCAACGAGGGGCTCAAATCCCAGGAAGGCGCGGTCGGCGTGGGGCGCGCCACCACGGAAGCGGTGGTCATCGGCTCCCTGGCGATCTTGATTGTTAATTTCTTCCTGACCATGGTGCTCAACATTTTCTTCCCAGCGGGATAACGGCCATGGCTCAAACCGTTCCACACAGCATGTTGGCAGTTGCGGGGCTGACCAAGCAGATCGATGACCAGCAGATATTGCGCGGGATCGACCTGCAAGTCGCCTCGGGTGAGACACTGGTCATCATCGGCCGTTCCGGCAGCGGCAAAAGCGTGCTGCTCAAGCACCTTATCGGGTTGATGCTCCCGACTTCCGGGGAGGTCTTCATCGAAGGCCGGCAGATCGTCGGCCTCAAGGAACGCGAGCTCCTGCCCATCCGCAGGACCGTCGGGATGATGTTCCAGGGGTGCGCGCTCTTCGACGCCATGACGGTGGAGGAAAACGTCGCCTTCCCCCTGCGCGAAGCCGGGGAACGCGACCCGAAAGTCATCCGCGAGAAAGTGGCCGCGGCATTGGAGGTGGTGGACCTCACCGGGCATGAGCAGAAGCTCCCGGTGAATCTCAGCGGCGGCATGAAAAAGCGGGTGGCGCTCGCCCGAGTCGTCATCACCCGGCCCCATTGCGTCCTCTACGACGAGCCGACCGCCGGGCTCGACCCGGTGGTTTCCGACTCCATCAACCACCTGATTCGGCGCTTGCAAAAGCGCTTTGGAGTGACATCCATTGTGGTCACCCACGACATGAAATGCGCCGGGCACGTGGCGGATAAAGTGGCCTTTCTCCACGAGGGGGCGATCTATTTTTATGGCGCCTTTGCGGACCTCGTTTGTTCGCAAGACGTCTTGATCCAGGATTTCATCCAAGGCCGTTCCGGCGATACCGACTAGAACTACATCCATGACTAACCAACAAAAGGGACTCGAGATCAAAGTAGGCCTGTTTGTCTTCCTCGGGCTGATCATCATCGCCTTTATGGCGATTCAATTTGGCCGGGTGGGCCAGGGGCTCTCCGAATTTTACATGCTCACGGTGAAATTCCCCAATGCCAGCGGGATTATCAAAAACGCCGACGTGCACCTCGCGGGAGCCAAGGTCGGCGTCGTTGCCGAGGACCCGCAAGCCGTTTCCGGGCAGATCGGTTTTGTCGCGGTCAAGCTGAAGATCCGCAAGGACATCAAGCTTCCCGTGGGGTCGTACTTCCAAATCGACAGCTCGGGGATGATGGGCGAAAAATTCGTGGAGATCACCCCCTCGGGCGATTATCAATACGACGGCTCCGACCCCAAGGATACAAGAAACCGGTTTGACCCCGGCAACCCGAAAATGGTCATCCCCCCCGGCGCCGAACTGGAGGGGCACCAAATGCCTGGGCTGAGCGACCTCACCAGCAAGGGCGACGAAAACATGAAAAAGCTCGCCGCCACCCTCGACGAACTCAAAGAGACGCTCCAAAAAATCCAGAGCGGCGTCCTCAATGACGAGAACATGAGCAATATCAAGGATTCCTTTGCGAGCATCAAAACCTCCACCGACAACATGGCCAAGGCCTCGACCAAAATCGACGGCATCATCACCGGGGCCCAAAGCGCGGTGGATTCCGCCAAGGAGACCTTTGCCGACGCCAAGCAAACGATGAATTCCATCAACGGGGCCACCGCGGACGTCCGCTCCGTCATCGCCTCCAGCCAGGCCGTTCTGAAAGCCGCCCAAAACGGCCCGGGAACCCTTCCCATGCTGCTGGGCAACCGCGAAGTGGCCGACAATCTGAGCGCCCTCATTGCCAACATCCGCAAGCACGGCCTGCTTTTCTACCGCGACAGCGCCCCGGCCGCCGCGGATACGAAACCCAAACCGAAAAGATGAATTGAATCAGGAAGCCAGGAAACCAAGAATAGGAAAAGAATCTCTGGCGGGACAAAAGAATGGTGAAATTTGCACGAAGCACTCTCCTTTGTCTTTTTCCTGGTTTCCTGGCTTCCTGATTCATCCATTTGTGAACAACGCTTTAGCATGATGATCCTCGCCTCCGCCTCGCCCCGGCGTCGCCAGCTTTTGACCGAATACGGCTACACGTTCACCGTGGAGCCTGCCGATGTGGAGGAAACCATGCCGCCGGACCTCACCGTGGGAGAAATCACCCTGTTCAACGCCCGGCAAAAAGCCCAGGCAGTGGCCGAAAAAAACCCGCAGGCGCTGGTGCTCGGCGTGGATACCCTGGTCGCCCTCGACGGCGTGTGCCTGGGCAAACCGGCGGACATGAACGACGCCTATGCCATGCTCGATCGCTTGAACGGGCGCATCCACGAAGTTTACTCCGGCGTCTGGGCCGTTCGCAAAGCCACCCACACGAACCGCGCCTTTGTGGAAGTGAGCCGGGTCAAATTCCGCACGCTCACCGCAGCCGAACTGCGCCGTTACCTGGCGCGCATCCAACCCCTCGACAAAGCGGGAGCCTACGCCGCTCAGGACGAGCACCCCGAGGGGATTGTCGAGAGCATCGAAGGGTCGCGCACCAACGTCATCGGCCTGCCGATGGAGCCGCTGGCGAAAATGCTGGAGGCATTGGGTATTGCGGCGCCGTAATTTTCCGGGGAGCGCACGCGTCTCGCGTGCTGGTTGCGGCGTCCCGCCGCAACGCACTTTGCTGTGAACGCGCGGAGAGTCTGGCCCAAGCGCATACCGTTTGGATGGTGCGGGCGCGGGAAGTTCGCAGAGGCGGGACGCCTCTGCCAAGCTAACACGCGAGACGCGTGTGCTCCCCGGAACCTCCATCCACACCGCGGTCGATTGGGGCTTGGCGCAAAAAGTTATTGCGCCAAGGAGATTGAGCGCCGGATTCAACCAGGATTAGACGTTGTTGCAAACCAAACCGAGGACGTTGACCTGGCGTGCCTGGAGGAAGTCCAGTGCCCGGGTTGCTTTGCCGGTGGAGGTTTGCCCGAAACGGATGACGAAGAGCACGCCATCGACAATCGGTGCGAAGCTCAAGGCATCGACGTTGTCCAATATCGAGGCGCTGTCGAAAATGATGTAGTCGAAGTCTGGATAAATTTCCTTCAAAAACGCTCCGAAGTAATGCTCGGCGGGGTAGGCGAGCGCCTCGCCGCGCGGCAAGAGGAACAGGTTGTCGATGTTGGTTTGGACAACGGCTTCGGACCAGCGCACCTGTTGTTGGAGAACGTTCAAGAGACCGATGTCGGGCGAGGTTTCAAAAAGTTCGTGCAAGTGGCCGTTGGTCAGGTTGCAGTCGATCAGGAGCGTTTTGGCGCCGGAAAAAGCGAGGGTGGCGGACAGGTTTGCGGCAATGGCGGTTTTACCTTCGCCGGGCGAGGCGCTTGTCACCATGAGGGCTTTTGGGCGCGCCCCTTCCACAGGAGTAAAGAGGATGGAAGATCGCAAGGCACGGAAGGCTTCCAAAAGGGCATGGCGGGGATCATAGGGGACGAGCAGGGAGAGGTCGCCCTCCATATCATCATGGGGAATTTGTCCCAGCACGGTGTTGTCCGGAAAATTTCCCCGGCACTCGACCAGGGAACCGATTCGATCATCTGTCTTGTCGATGAGGAAGAGGATGGCCAGACCGGCGAGGAGGCCCGTGGCGAAACCTCCAAAGAGGCTCTTTATGAGGCTCGGCTTGGAGGAGACGGAGGGGGTTGCCCCCTCCACGACTGTGATCGGTTCCTGTGCGACATTCTTGAACACGTCCACACTATGGAGCGTGGTGATGATCCGATCGTACTGACTTTTGTCATGCTCGAGCTTCAGTTTGATTCGGTCCTGCTCGGCCAGTTTCTGGCTGAGGTCTGTCGCCTTGGCGCTCCATTCACGGATCAACCCCTGAAGATTCTGAATCTGGTATTCCAGGGATTGCTTGCGCATTTTGAGGACGTCCACGCTCTGCTGGCGGTAGTTGTCCATGCGATTTTCGGCGCTGCGAATTTCCTCTTCGATGTCGAGCACTTTGGGGTTTGCCGGGCGCATGGTTTTCAAAGCATCAGCATGCTTTTGCTTGAGCTCCATGATGATCTGCTTCTCCTTCTGGTATTCCACGATCGGGCCATACGTGTTGTTGGAGAGGGAGGGGTCGAGCGTGCTGCTCATGGTCTGGCTGTTTGCCGGTGCGTTTGGCGCGTTCGTGACCTGCGCGCGCTCAATGTTTTGATCGAGATTGAGGGTATTGAGAAGGTTCAGGTTCGTTTTCAACTGGGCGAGATCGCGCTCCAATGAAGAAAGATACTCGCCGGCATTGTTGCCCTGCGTTTGCACAAAACCGTTCTTTTCCCGGAAAAGAAGCAGTTCCTGCTCATCGTCGTTGGTTTCTTTTTCGAGCAGGATTAATTCGTTGCGGAGGGTGGCGGTCATGCTGTCGGACTGGTCCACGCGCATTTCCCGCTTCATGATCATGTATTCCTGAATGGCGGAATCCAGGAAGGCTTGTGTGTAGAGCGGTTCCGGCCCGGTAGCGCGCAGGACAAGGAAGGAGGTGCGCGGGGTCTGGCTCACATCCAAGGCGACACCTACGTGGAGCCAGTCGGGATGCTGGGTGTGGATCCTCGTTCTGGCGCGTTGGGCGACTTTTTCACTCAACATCAAGGCGAATTGTGTTCC
The DNA here is from genome assembly GCA_903928175.1 of uncultured Spartobacteria bacterium. Classification (GTDB taxonomy): domain Bacteria; phylum Verrucomicrobiota; class Verrucomicrobiia; order Chthoniobacterales; family Chthoniobacteraceae; genus UBA695. Next base: position 10,414 of record CAIYQA010000426.1, read on the forward strand.
CAGGAAATCGCCCTGCTCGACAACGTGCGCGGTTCCCTCGATTTGGAATTGCGAACTGATCACCATCCTCGCGGTGGAGATATAGGAGGGGACGACGTTGATGCCGTTCCAGAATGAGACGATGAGGCCGATGCTTACAGTGATCGCGGGAATCCACCAGAATTTCCGGAACGTGATTGCATAGCGATTGGCGAAAACCTTGACCTTGGCCAGGAGGTCAGCCACCGAGAATTTGGTTTGGACGGGGATTGCCATGCTTTTAGAAATTGATCCAGCGTTCGGGGACCATGATGAGGTCATCCGGTTCTATGAGAGGGTCTTTGTCCAATTCGGCTTTGTCGATGATTCTTTGCATATCGACCATGATTGTTTGGTATTCGTCATGCCGCAGAATCTCGTGGGGAAAAGCGGATTCGAAGAGGCGGCGATTGAGCCGCACGACCGCTTTGTCCTGGGGATTGTAGGGGGCTTTTTTGATTTCCTGCGGGCAGGCATCCTCCAACAGCATGCGGTTCATGCGAACCAATTCGTCCCCTTGGGGATTGGTGGTCAGCAGCGCCAGGGTTTCCGGGGATATTTCGATTTTCTCGAAGTATTGCGGGTTGTAGATCGAACCGGACCGGAGGATCGTGTTGAGCCTGGTCAACAAGGCGTCCATGAGGGGGCCTTC
>CAIYQA010000427.1 GCA_903928175.1 uncultured Spartobacteria bacterium
CAACCGTTTCGTGCCCCGCCACACCATCCACCGGGCCGGAATAGAGCCGTTCCTGCCGCAACAACGCCTGGACGGCGGCAATCGGCTGCTCGACCTCCCCGGCAATTTCTTCCGTCCCCCGCGTTTGTGCGGCTGCCAATCCCAACGCGCAGAGCACTCCCATCCATCCCCGCCCCATTTGCATATCCCAACAGAGTATCGGCGGCGATGGGTAGGAATGACCCTATTACTCAGGGTTCCCCCGGTAGACGGATTTTCGCAAAACCGCTTAACTCATGGCATTTCCCAATTGTTTCCATGACGGCGCTCCACACCCTCCTTCCCCAAACAGATGTTCCCGCCGTCCAACCTTTATGGGACGACTTTGCCGCTTTGGTGGCGCAGGCGTGTGGAGTCCAGGCAGCCGCGCTGACCCGGCTCGATGGCGCTTGCATCCACTGCGTCTCCACCGCAGGAATGCCGCCGTTTTCCCGGAGTTTTTCCACCCCGCAAGAGGCCGCTCAAATTTTGGAAAAATGGGGAACAGAAGAAGGGAGGTGCGCCTTCCCAAGCGGCCTGCCACAAGCAGCGACAGCCATCCTGCGCCACGCGGACGACTCCCCCGCCGGCGCCCTCTCGGTTTTTTCCGAAACCGAAATTCCCCTTCCCCTTCTATCGCGTTTCGCCCGGCATGCGGAACAGATCCTGGAGCGCTCGGGCTGGGGAGGCGCCCCGGAAGGCGAAGCGTTGTTCCGCACGATCTTGGAGCACAGCGAGTTGCCTCTTTTCTTCTGGGACACCGGGCATCGCCTCGTGGATACGAATCCAGCGGGCGTCAACCTGCTCGGCTACACGCGCGAGGACTGCCGCAATGGGCGGGTGACGTGGCGATCGATCACACCGCCCCGCCATGACCGGGCGGTCGCCGCGATGTGCCAGCGGGTCATCGAAAAAAGGTCCGCCGCAAGTTTTGAAGTGGAATTCCTGCGGGCCTGCGACAACACGCTCATCCTGGTGCAAGTCGTGACGTCATTTCTGCCGGGTTGCAGCGGGATGGGGGTGGCATTCATACTCGATATGACGCCACGCCGGATCGCCGAACGCGAAATGCAGCGCGCCCAAGCCGCCCTCAAGGAACGGGAACGCTCGCTGCGCCTTGCGATCCAGGCCGGGAATCTCGGCACGTGGGATTATACTCCGGCCACAAACACCATCAAATGGTCGCGGCGCTGCCGGGAAATCTTCGGGACGGGCCTCAACCAACTGGCGACTTACCCGGAATTTTTGCTGGCGGTATATCCTGCGGACCGCATTCGCGTCAAAAAGGCGATCGAGGAAATCCTTGCCCAACTGGGAGACGGGAACACCGAACTGGAGTTTCGCATTGTCGGCCGGCAAGACCGCAACCTGCGCTGGGTGCTGGCGCGCGCCCAGGTGTTCTTCGGCGACGTCGCGGGGGAACGCGGCCCCACGCTGCTCATTGGCACTTTGCTCGACATCACCGAACGCAAGCGCTCCGAGGCGGAGCTTTGCCGCGCGCGCGATGCCGCCGAAGCTGCAAACGCGGCCAAGGACCAGTTCATCGCCAAGCTCTCCCACGAACTGCGCACGCCGCTCACCCCGGTCCTCATGGGCATCGACTTGCTGCTCAATAACGACGAACTGGACGCCTCGCTGCGCCGTGATCTCGCCGTGATGCATCACAATATCCAGCTGGAAGCGCGCCTGATTGACGACCTGCTGGATGTCACCCGGATCGTTCACGGCAAGCTGGACCTGCACCTGGAGGAAGTGGACCTCCACCGGCTCCTGGACCAAGCCATGGGAATTTGCGCCCCCCAAGCCGCGCAACAGGGCGTCACCGTGTGTCTCCGCTTGGAGGCAGCCGAATTCTGGACCGGGGGCGATCCCGCCCGCCTCCTGCAAGTGTTCTGGAATCTGCTCCAAAACGCCACAAAGTTCACTCCGCCCGGCGGCGTGATCGTCATCGGCACCTTCAACCCCGCCCCCGAGCGCATCACCATCACCGTTCGGGATAGCGGCATCGGGATCGAACCGACCGCGCTCCCCAAATTATTCGACGCCTTCGAGCAAGTGAACCCGTCGCAATATATGGGAGGGCTGGGCCTGGGACTTGCCATCTGCAAAGGCGTGGTCGCGATGCACGGCGGCTCCATCCATGTCGCAAGCGACGGCCCCGGCTCGGGAACTACGTTCACCGTGGAACTCGAAACCAGCAGCCCCCCCGCCGTCCTGCCTTCCTTTCCCGGTTGTTATGTGCAAACCGGGACGCCGCAAAAAATCGCGCACGATCCCAACCCGTGCAACGGCCCCGTTCACCTGCTGGTCGTGGAAGACCACTCCCCCACCGCCGAGTTGATGGCCCGGTTGTTGCGCCGGTCGGGATACGCTGTCACCCTTGCGCACACCGTCGCCAAAGCCAAGGAGCTTGCGGCGCGCAACCATTTTTCCCTGGTGCTCAGCGACATCGGGTTGCCCGACGGCACCGGCCGCGATTTGATGGCTCATTTGCGGGATTGCTACGGTTTGAGCGGCATCGCCCTGAGCGGATTCGGGACCGAGGCCGACACCCGCGCCAGCCTTGCAGCGGGGTTTGTGGAACACGTCGTCAAACCCGTGGAATGGAAGCAACTCGCCGCCGCCCTCCAGCGGGTGCTCCGAGTGGGCAAACCGTTATTGGGTGCCACGACCCTCCCTCTGCCCCGGCATTGACGCCCGCATCCGGGAATGGCAGGATCAGGCTTGCGTTTCCCCCCGCGCCAGATGAAATCCCTCCCCCTAATCCTGCTTGGGATCGTGCTTCTGCTTGCCGGGTGTGCCCAGCCGGGCGCCCCCCTGCTCGGCGGCGCTCCCCAGCCGGGGAAAATCTATCGCGTCAAAACCACCGCCTACACCGGCAAACGCAACGGCATTG
>CAIYQA010000428.1 GCA_903928175.1 uncultured Spartobacteria bacterium
AAATTCCTGACCAGCCTCCTGATTTCGATGACAGCTGTTGCGCAGCTCTGGATCAACCATCCGCGCACCTTCGCGCGCAACTCCCGGCTGCTCCTGGTCTTTGGTATTTGCTTTATCCACCTCGCCTTTCTGAAAGGCATTCTCGCGCTCACCTGGACCGGCGCCATCGACCGCGATTTCGGTCCGCTTCTGATCCCCTTCGCTTTCGCCCCGCTGGTTCTTTCGGTGCTGCTGGGACGCAATCTCGGCATTTTTGCCGCCATTTTCGTCAGCTTGTGGGGAGGCATCCTGGTCAATGGACTAACGCCGGTGCTCACCCCTGCGATTTTCATGGTGATCAGCCTCATCAGCGGCTTTGTCGCGGTGTTTGTGACCCTGGAAGTGCGCAAGCGCAGCCGGTTGATCCGCGCGGGCGTTTTTGTGGGCCTGACCACCTGTATCCTGGCGCTGATGTTTGGATTGATCGGGCCGATCCTCCTGGAACTCTTTGGCAACATCCATTGGGAATTGATCGCGCTGCAAAGCTTCGCCGCGGTTGCCAGCGGCGTGCTCACGGCGATCCTCGTCAGCGGCATTCTCCCCATCCTGGAAACCCTTTTCCGCATCACCACGGATATCTCATGGCTTGAAGCGGCGGATTTAAATCACCCGCTTCTCAAGCGCATGACCATCGAGGCCCCCGGCACCTACCACCACAGTCTCGTCGTGGCCAACCTCGCCGAAGCCGCCGCCGAAGCCATCGGAGCCAAGCCGACGCGGGCCCGCGTGTGCGCTTATTTTCACGACATCGGCAAACTCGTGAAGCCGGATTATTTTAACGAAAACGTCGATCCGCATAACAATCCGCACAACGAACTGGCCCCCACGATGAGCGCGCTGATCATCACCGCGCACATCAAGGAAGGGATCGACCTCGCCCTCAAGCACAACCTGAAGCAAGAAATCATCGACGTCATTGCCCAACACCACGGCACCACGCTGGTTTGGTATTTTTATAAGCGGGCGCTCCAGCAGCAGGAGGACGCGCGCCAGGGGGGCAAAATCATGAACATCCGCGAGGAGGATATTCCGGAGGTGAGCGAAGAGAGCTTCCGGTATCCCGGCCCGCTCCCGCAGACGAAGGAATGCGCCATCATTTCGTTGGCGGACTCGGTGGAAAGCGCCTCGCGCAGTTTGGAGAAAGTGACCCCGCAACGGGTGGACCAGATGATTCGGGATATTTTCGAGCAGCGGATCAGCGATGGGCAACTCGACGAGTGCGAACTGAATTTACGCGAGCTCAAAACCATTGCCGCGAGTTTCAAATCGACCCTGCTGAGCATGTTGCACAGCCGCGTTGCCTACCCCAAGGAGCCACGCGGTGGCCAAGCGGCGGAAGGACGCACTGTCGCCACGGTGCTCCCCGTCTCTGCGGCTTAGGGAGTGTTCACGAATCGAAGGAAGAGAAAATCTGGAACTCAGGAACTCAAGAAGATTCAGAAAGGGAACGACTGTTGCCCTTTTCGGTTTCCATTCCATTATGGGATTCTGCACCCTCTTCCTCAGTTTCCTGGTTTCCTGGTTTCCTGATCGTCTTCTCCTGAGTTCCTGAGTTCCAGATTGGTTTTCATTTGTGAACACCTCTCAGGGCGTTTTCGATTTAAGCTGGAGCGCCAACCCGGCAACGAGCAGCAGGCTGAACCCGGCCAGCAGGAGGTTGCGCAGGGTGAAGTAGTGCACCGGGGCAGGCACGTGGAACGGCAGGGGAAACGATAAGGCGCACGGTTCGCCCTTCGCAGTGACGGCCACAATATGCGCCGTATCCCTGATGCCCAGGGGAATCCCGGTGACGAGAGCGGTGATGCGGTTCTCTTTTTTGCTGATTTGAACGCCCGGAACCGCCATCCAGTTTTCCAGCAGTTTGCCGTTTGCATCCAGGGAGAGGCGGCGGATTTCCAACCGGTAGGTGAGTTCGCCAAGCGACGGAAACACGGGGCGATCCCATGCAAACTCCGCAGTGCCGTTGGGAGTGGTTTGCACGACCACAAATCCGGTGATTCTAGGCAGCTCATCCTGTCTGCCAAGCGCATTCCCGACTGCGGCATTGAGCGCGGCGGGGTCCACCTCCGGGAGGTTTCCGATGGGACCAGCGGCGGGCAATGGGGAGGGCAAAAACGGGAGATTTACGAGACGAACAGGGGTCGGGGTTGCCTTAGGCGGCGGTTCCGGTTTGCTTTCAACAGTGGATGCGGCTTGGACGCTGAGGGTTCGGAAAATACCGCCCATGGAGAGACGGATTTTCCCGTCCATGCCCACCGGATCGTCTGCCGCCAGCGTGGGTTGGAAAATTTCCACCGCATGGGGCGGAAGGACGATTTTTTGCGGGAGGCGCAACCGCTTGCTGGCTTCCACCTGGAGGGTGAGTTCCGCAGCGGTCCGATTGGTGAGGGTGAAGGTCGCTGAACGTGCCATTTTGGGAGCCCCGGCCAATTGCAGCGCCGCGGGTTCCACAGTGAACGGCGCGCACGCGTTGGCGGATACGGTGGGCTCGGTTTTGAGGTCGCTGGAAAAATGCAGGCGGCCCAGGTATTCCCGTTCCGTCTCGGGGAGAAGCGTGAGGCGCAAGGTGGTTTGCTGGCCATGCTCCAGTCTGTAGTTGGACGGTTCGACGCTCCACGGAACGTCCGCAATGACGTTGCCTTCCAACACGCCGCCCCCCTGGTTGGTGAGCGTAAGGTTCCGCGTAGCGGGAATCCCGGCGGCGATCTCGCCGAAATTCAATAAACCCGCCACGGCCAGTTCGGGCGGTTGATCAAAAATATTCAGGACGATCTCCGCTGCCGAGGAGGTGCCGTTCTTATTTTGGGCGGCAAAAAGAATACGGTCTTGCTGGGTCAATTGCCCGTTCATCGGGGAGGTATGCTGGTAAGTGAGAATCCAAACTTCCCGCTCGGACGGTTCCAGGCTGACGATTCTTCCGAACTTCGGTTCCTTGCGGATGAGGTAGTTGGTGGTCTGTTCCTGGCGCCCATAAACGCGCAAGGCCACTTGCACCCTCCCGCCGTTCGGGACCTGCACGGCAACAGAGGCGGCCTGGGGGGGAAGCGGGGGCGTGGCGTCCTTCTTTTTCTCGGACTTTTTCTTTTCCGTCGGATTGGGAAGATTGATGGTCGCCTGAATCCACGGCGCGAACGAGAGAAGCGCGCAGGCGGTCAAAAACCAGCGAAACCGACATCCCCACCGGGCGCGGCTTGCAAAGAATTGGAGTTTTCGATTGATCGTCAAAGGGGCTATCATTAAGAAACAAGGACTGTTCGCCTGCAATGACATTTCCTAACCACCGCAATATCCGTGGCTTTTGCGCCGCGCTGACGCTCGGAGCTGCCTTTTGGAGCGGCTCCGCCATCGGCGCTCCGTTTTTCGGGCTGTTTGGGGTCAAGAAAGCGAGTGAATCGCTGCACCGGCAGGACCCGCCCAAAATTTCCACCCGGGTCATGGAGCGGGTGAACCCCGCCAATGCCCATGTGCTCGTCTCGCTCGGCAAACAGCGCGCCTACCTGCTCGTTGGCAATGAGATTGCCATCGACACGCCCATTTCGTCGGGCAAAGCCGCCGGGATGACGCCCACCGGCAATTTTCGTGTGCAAGAGAAGGACGAGGATCACCGGTCCAATCTGTATGGGAACTTTGTGGATGGCAAGGGGCGGATCGTTCGGGCCGGGGTGAGCGCCCGCATTGATTCCGCGCCCAGCGGCACGCATTTTGAGGGTGCGCCGATGTATTATTTTATGCGCATTTCCGAAGGGGTGGGAATGCACGTGGGGATCCTACCCGGTTACCCGGCCTCGCACGGCTGTATCCGGATGCCCGCGGAGATCGCCCCCTTGTTTTACCAGCGGGTCAAAATCGGCACGCCAGTGGAAGTGGCGCATTAGACCAGTTTCGGTTTAATTTGTCGCATTCCTTTCGCCCCGAAGGGGCTGAGTAAACCAGCCCAGGGCAGCGCCCTGGGGGTATGCGTGTGAGAGAGCCGTGCCCTGCAAGGGCACTGGGAAACGCTCGTGCTCAATCCGCTCCCCCTTACCAGCGCCCTTGCAGGGCGCAACC
>CAIYQA010000429.1 GCA_903928175.1 uncultured Spartobacteria bacterium
CATCCAATTGGAGTTTTCATCCAATTGGAGTTTTCATCCAATTGGAGTTTTCATCCAATTGGAGTTTTCATCCAATTGGAGTTTTCATCCAATTGGAGTTTTAGTTGTGGTTGTGTCGCCGTCTTACTCAAGAACGACTATTTATTTTGGATAATCAGGGAATTCCTGACAAGAAAATAAGTGCTTCTACGTAAAATTGTTGCTACGGGATAACTCTTGGGGGGGGCGGGTCTCACTTAGTTCACCGTGAAATCCTCATACTCGCCCGTGTCGGGGGTGGTGAGGGCTTGCCGCCTCGCCTCGTCCTGCTTGGTTTCAAGGGGCACGATGACATACTTGCGGCCCGCTGGTTTGTTGTCAGGCTCGAAGGTTAGGATTTGGCGGTCAAGTTCTTCGGCGGGGGTGAGAGGCGGCGGGAACAACTGCCAGAACGGTAGGGCTTCGGACGGGGTAATATCCTCGGCATAATTGGCGAACAAGACCTTCGGAGAAGTTTGCCCTAAAATGGAACGGGCCAAATCCGGCAAACCATAGGCACCAACAAACATACAGGCCGTCGTGTGCCTGAAACCATTGCGTTTTTTCTGAACGTCGGCAGCGTCGAACAGCATAGCGAACCGCTTCTTTTCGTTGTAGTTGTCGAACACTGGCCCCGCTGTTTTCTCCACCCTTTCAAGCCACGCTTTCAAGACGTGCAGCGGGGAGTCAGGGCCGAGCGGGATGCGGCGGCTTTGCTTGTTCTTGGCGATGGTCTTCCTGATTTGGATGTAGTTGTCTTTCAGGTGGACATCATCCCACGAAAGTTTGGTAAGTTCTTCGTGGCGGATGCCAGCGAACAGGGCCAACGGCACCACGGTTTCAAGGCCAAGGCAAGGGTTTTGCAGGGCGGCTCGGAGCAAGCGTCCGCTATCCTCCACGCTGTAAAATGGGATGGGTTCAACGGGCCGCTTCAACTGCCGGATACAGTCCAACGCACCCTCCGCAACGGGGTTGGTGCCGAGTATGTTGTGCCGCACGGCAAACTTCATAATCAGGTTAAAGGATGCGTAATACCCTTTCACACTGTAAAAGCCCCACTCCTTGGGCTTTTTCATACAGTCCAGCAAGTATTTGGCTATGAGTTCGGGCGTGTATTCACTGAGCAGCATATCGCCAGTATCACGCTGTATAACTCCCAACTGGCACTTTTGCCCCTCAATGTAGAGGTCTGAATTGCCAGCGATGGAAGCCAGCACGAGCGGGACGACCTCGGAAAACCGCTTTTGGGCTTTCTTGCCGTAACGGGCGAGATAGTCGTTTACGACATCTTCCAAAGTCTTGCCAGATCCTTCAAGTTTGGTAAAAGCATTGCGTGCTTGTGCCAGTTCATTCACTCCGAGTTTCAGCGTTTCGTCGGCCTTTCTGTTCGCCCGCTCGGTCTTCACAAAATCCGCCGCCAATTCGGCGGAGCGGAAAAACTGCACCTTGGGCTTGTCCCCTGTCCACCACCTGGTCAGCGTCACCCGATGAGAGCGGCCATTTTGGAGACAGTAGCGGATTTCCTCACAGTCCTTTTTCAGGCTCCGCAAGTAGTCCTCGGCGGTTTGGCTTTTGGGTTTACGCATCCCCCGTTCTGTATCCGGGCCGTGCATATCGCAAGCAAGAAATGAAAACATTCAAGAAACAACCCATGATTTACTCTGGAGGCCGGAAGTAAGTGCAACTTGGGAACGAGGGGAACCAAGGGCCTGCGCGTCAAGCCGATCCAGGAACACCATAAGGTGCTTAACGCACGCGGATAGCCTCGGATTAAAATATCTGCTCGCCACCGCGTATTTTCTCCCCTTCCCGCTCCCAACGATACAGCGAGCCGGGATCTTTCTTCATCGCTTTGAGCAGTTCCGGCGCATCGCGCTTTTGCAGCACGAGTTCGTTGACGCCGTCGCCCTGGCAACTGAGCACTTTGGCATACCCTTTGTAATAACGCGGCGCGCCAATCACCCGGGCTTCGCGGCTGTCCGGTTTCACCACGGCGGGCCGCCGGTCGAGCACGAGAAAGCTGAACGGCACGCTGGATAAATCGATCTCCAGCGTCTGGGCAAACCGCCCCCAACCCGGGTCGGTGTGAACGTAGCCCGGCACTCGCGCAAAATGATGGCACCAATGCCGCTCGTTGCCCGGCATCAACATCCCGCAAGCAGCCGCGTGCGGGCAAGGGGCGATGACACGAAAGCGCGCCAGCAGCCGTTCCCGCACGGCGATGAGTTTACGGCTTGTTTCGTGCGTGCCGGGCTCCACCCAGAGCACCACTTGCGCCTTTGCGGCGAGCCCCAGCAGACGCTCCAGCGCTTCGGGCGCCAACTCGTTGAGCACATGGCTTAACACCAACAAGTCGGTTGCGGTGTCCGCCGCCGCCGTTTGCACGGCGAGTCCGGGCAATGTGGTGCGGGCGCGCGCCACGGCGAAGTTCTGCGCCGGGTGGGAGCGGTCGGAAAGGAGAAGGCTCTGAATCTGCTGCGGCCAGGCTTCCGCCACCCGGCGTCCCGCAATGCCCGTGCCACAACCCCAATCGAGGGCCGTGCCTGCCGGGGGCGTCCAGCCGCGCGTTTGGAGTTCCGATATTACCTTGTCCCACTTCCAGCCGACTCGCTCGCCAAAAGTGAAGTCGTAGCTGGCCAGTTCGCTGTGGCTGCGCCAGTAGTCCGCGCGATCCGGCTCGGCTTGAGGCTGCGTCTGAATCCCGGCGCTTTTTCCACCGGGTCCAGCGTCACGCTGCTCAAACTGGAGAAACCGTTGCCGCAGCCGCCGGAGCGCGTTCCAGTTCACGTCGCTCCACAAGAAGCCGTTCGAGGCGTTGGTGTTGGATTCCATAAAAACTCTTTAACTGCGCGATCCGCGCGTCGAGGTCCGCTGCGGCCCCGGCGGAGAGCGGCTCGTTGCGTTTGGTGGCGATGAGCATCACGTTCTTGGCTGTGTGTTCGGCTGCCACGAATTCGGTGACGCGCACGCGGTAACCCTCGCGTTCGAGCAGCAGCGCGCGCAAGGCATCGGTGGCCATCTCTGCCTGCCGCTCGGCGAAAAGCCCATGGCGCAGAAGGTCGGCCAGCGGCCCTGCGGCTTGCACCCGGTCGAGTTGGGGGCGCGCCTCCTTGTGGCAACACGGCGCGGCGAGGAGGATCTGCGCTCCGACGCGAATCCCCGCAAAGAGCGCGTCGTCGGTGGCGGTGTTGCAGGCGTGGAGCGCCACCAAAATATCCAGGGGCGGCAGCGCGTACTCCGCAATCGGGCTGCATACAAACTGCAATCGTTCGAAACCGCATTGTTGCGCCACGCGGTTGCAGAGGTCGGCCAAATCAGGGCGTTCCTCCACTCCCGTGGCACGGATTTGCACCTGCTCGACGCGCTGAAAATAATCGTACGCGGCCATCGTGAGGTATCCCTTGCCCGAACCCATGTCGCAAAGAGTCAGCGGTTTGCCGGAACCGAAGAGGCCGCTTTCGCGATAAGCCGAGGCGAGCAAATCCACGAACCGCTCGATCTGGCGGAATTTCGCCCCCATCCGTTCGCGCACTTTGCCGCGCACATCGGTGACTTCCAATTCCTTGAGGTAGCGCGACTGCACATCGACCCAACGGACGCGGTCCCGGTCGTGTCCGAGCGGAGCGGGAGCCCGAACCGCGCTGACGACCCGCAGGCGGTTCTTCGCCCCGAGTTCGAGCTGGACGTCCTCGGTTTGCGTAAAAAGGTGGGCGCTCAGAAATTCCGGGCCCAGCCGGGCCTCCACCAGCGCGAACGCTTCGGTGAACGTCGGGTTCTTGGTTTCGTCGCGCGTCAAGAACCGGCCCACCACAGAGCAGCGCCGCTCCCCCCGGATCGTCACCGGCCGCAGGAGCAGTTTGCGCAAAGGGCTCGCCGGATCAGCGGGATGCCCCAGCGTCAATTTAACGAACGTCTCGTCCGCAAAGCTGGATTGAAGCCGGGCAAGAAATCGTGAGAGAGCCGAATCGTTCATGTCTTCTGCAATCTTCGGCTTTCAACGGAAAATGAGCAAGGCAATCGCAGAGAAATGCACCCCCCCGCGAATTTATTTCGGGTCTCCGTAGAACAAGGAACCCATTTCAGCGATTATTTGCCGGGCGCTGAACGGTTTTTTGAGGAACCCATCGACCCGCAGTTCGCTCAAAGCTTCCCGGCTTTGCTCGTTGCTGTAGCCGCTCGATACCAAGACAGGCAAATCGGGCGCCAGTTTCCGGATGGAACGGATCAAGCCGACCCCATCCAGGTTGGGCATGACCATGTCTGTGACCACTGCCCGGATGCGATCCGAGTGGTTCAAAAAGGCGGCGACTCCCTCCAGGCCATCGCTTGCGGTCACGACATTCCAGCCGTTCTGCCGCAGGACCGTTTCGATCACTTTGACGATTTCCGGTTCGTCGTCCACAACGAGAATCGTTTCGCCGTGGCCGCGGGAAATGGAGGGCTGCTCTGCCCGGCGCGCTTCATGGACGGTGTCGGTGGTTGCCGGGAGGAACACCTGGAACGTGGAGCCTTTGCCGTCCTCGGAATCCACCTTCAGGAAACCGCCATGGCTGCGCACAATACCGACCACCGTGGAGAGCCCCAGCCCGGTCCCCTTGCCCTGCTCCTTGGTGGTAAAGAACGGCTCGAAAATGCGATCCAAATTTTGTTTGGGAATTCCAATGCCCGAATCCGCCACCTTGAAGCGGACATAGCAGCCCGGTTTCGCCTCGGGAACCATGAGAGCGAAGGTGCTGTCCACCTCGAAATTTTCCGCGCTAAGCACCAGCGAACCGCCATCGGGCATGGCATCGCGCCCGTTCACGCACAGGTTGAGGAGCACCTGGTCCAGTTGGGTGGAGTCGCCCGTGATATTCCAGAGGGTCTCCGGCAGCAAAAGCGAGAAGAGGATCGATTTCGGGAACGTCTCTTTGACGATCTGCCCGATCTGGACGGCCAAGAGCTGCGCGTCCAGAATGGCGCGCTGGCCTTTGACTCCACGCGCAAACGTAAGCACCTGGCCCACAATACCGGCCCCGCGCTGCGCCGCCTCTTCGATCCCGCTGATCAGTTGCTTCCGGGTTTCGGCGGAAATGCCCTTTTCGTGGAGCATCGAGGCGGACATCATGATCGGAGCAAGGATGTTGTTGAGATCGTGCGCCATCCCACCGGCCAGCGCGCCGATGCTTTCCATCCGCTGGACGCGCAGGAATTTCTCGTCCATCTGTTTGCGCTCGGTGATGTCCAGGCTGATGTAGATGATGCACGGTTCGCCTTCCACCTCGATGAGTTCTGCGGAAAGCAGCCCCACACGCGTCTCGCCAGCTTTCGTGCGATAATGGACTTCCTCATTGCGCAGGCTGCCTTGCGCAATCAAGACCTGGTCGAGGCGCTCCAGATCCTTCGGGTTTTCCATAAACCCGAGTTCGAGCACGGTGCGCCCGACTACTTCCGCCCGGCTGTATCCCGAGAGTTCCACAAAACCCTCGTTCACCTCCAGGTAACGCATTTCCTTGCGGGTGATAATCCCCACCGCCGCCGGCGCGGTATTGAACGCCTTCACAAATTTCTCCTCGGACTTGCGCAGCGCCTCCTCGGTGCGTTTGCGTTCGGTGATATCTTCTTTGACCGCCAGGAAATTTGTAATCGCGCCGCTTTCGTCGGTAATCGGGCAGATCGAGGCGAATTCCCAGAAAAGTTCGCCGTTCTTTTTCTTGTTGTGAAATTCTCCGCGCCACTCCCCGCCCGCGGTGATGGTTTCCCACAAAACCTTGTATTCCTTTATGGGCATTTCCCCTGATTTGAGGAGCCTGGGATTCTGCATCAGGACTTCCTCCAGAGTATATCCGGTGATGGCGGTGAATTTCGGGTTTACATATTGAATATTCCCCAAGGTGTCCGTAATGACGACGGAACTCGGGCTCTGTTCCACCGCCCGCGAAAGTTGGCGAAGCTGCCGCTCAGCCTCCTTGCGCCAGGAAATATCCCGGACTACCGCCTGGACGACGGAATGCCCGTTGAACTTAAAGGGGCTTATCGAGACCTCCCCTGGAAATTGCGTTCCATCGAAACGCTGCAAAACCCATTCAAAAAGCATGTCCCCCTCCTCAACGGTCGCGTGGAACATCCGTTTGGCCCCCACAGTGGAATCCCTTCCATCCGGCTGCATGGGTGCGGAAATGTCGCCTATTTTATGTGCGCAGAACTCCTCGCGGCTCGCGCACCCAAACATTTCAAGCGCTGCCTGGTTGCAGTCCAGATAGTTCTCCGCGTCCAGCAACAGAATCGCGTCGCGCGAGGCGGCGAACAAAGTGCGAAATTTCTCCTCGCTTTTGCGAAGCGTTTCGCTCACGAGCTTCAAGTGCTCCACCATCCGGGTCACCAGCGCGTATAGCAGCGCTCCCGAGGCCAGCAGAAAAAGGATGCCTTTGAGGATCGACCATTTTTCGAGCGTTTCCGTCGACATGAAAATGGAAGAAATCAGACAGTTGGTAAAAAAGATCCAAGCGCCGGAGATCCCGATGTAAAACAGGATGATGCGCCGGACTTCATGATCTGCCAGGGGGCGCGCGGCGCTGGTTAGGGTCACGCCAGAATCGGGCAATGGATCTCGCCTTTTCTTCAAGCGGGTGTAGGGGAAGGGGGGCATGGGGTGAAACCCGACAACGATGGGATGATTTAGCCTGCAATAGATGATTTTGCAAGGATCGACTCTTTTGGACCATGCCAGTTTAGACCAGTTTCGGTTTCATTTGTCGCATTCCTCTCGCCCCGAAGGGGCTGAGTAAACCAGCCCAGGGCAGCGCCC
>CAIYQA010000430.1 GCA_903928175.1 uncultured Spartobacteria bacterium
CAGGGGGCCATTCAGCAAGCGGCGAGGCGCGCCTCCACCAAAAAATAGCCACCCCTCGGGTTACTTGGCGCCCATCTCCCGGCCGATCTCCTGTTCCACCCGGGCAAACTCCGTGGCCAAACGCTCCATCAACTCTCCCGCGCCTTCCCGCGTGTGGGTGTTCGCGAGCGTTTCCAGTTCCTGGCAGATATCCCCGATGCTTTCCGCGCCGATGTTGCGGCTGGATCCCTTGAGCGAATGGGCTTTGTCGCGCAGCTTGTCAAATGCGCCGCGGTCGAGCGTCTCTTTTATGGAATCGATGTCCGTCCGCGCGCTCTGGAGAAAGGTTTCCAGCAAGGAATAATAGAACCCTTGGTCCCCATCCATGTCCAACTCCTTGAGGGTGGCAAGCCGTTCCCGGTTGAGGGCCGGGACTACGCCCGGCGCGGGGCTCGCGGCGGGCAATCCCGCATCCGTGCCGTCTTCAGGGGAAGGGTTGTTTTCCCAGCGGGTGATTTTCGCCGCCAAATCCTCAAGCTTTACCGGTTTACTGATGTAATCGTCCATTCCCGAGGCGAGGCATTTGGCGCTGTCGCCCGCCATGGCGTGGGCGGTGACGGCGATGATCTTGGGCTGGCGGGGGAGGGTGGTGTCGGCGCGAATCCGCCGGGTCGCCTCGTACCCATCCATTTCGGGCATCTGGCAATCCATCAGGATGATTCCGTAATCTTTGTTCCTCAGCGCAATCAAAACTTCCAGTCCATTGACCGCGAGGTCGGCGCAATAGCCCAGTTTTTGGAGCTGGCCGAGGGTCACCATTTGGTTGATGACATTATCTTCGGCGACGAGAATGCGCGTCGCTTTTGTAACAGGGGAGCCGGGGGGGGTGTCTTTTATCATGGCGCGTTCGGGCATGGCTTCTTTGGGGATTCCGGAGACGACACTCGCGATTTGATCATAAAGCAGGGATTGTTTGACGGGTTTGGTCAGGCAGGCAGCCACTCCGGCTTGCTGCACTTTTTCGCTGGAGAGTCGCCCCATGGAGGTCAGAATCATGAGCGACATCCCGGCCAACTCCGGGTCCGACTTGATGGCGCTCGCCAGCATCAGCCCATCCATTTCGGGCATCTGCATATCGAGTATCGCGAGGTCGAACGGTTTGGTGCCGAGAGCTCTTTTCAAGGTCGCGAGCGCCTCTTTGCCGCCGGAAACGCAGGTGGGGACCATTTTCCACGAGGAGAGTTGGCAATGCAAAATGTGGCGGTTGGTCGGGTTGTCATCGACGATCAACACCCGCAGACCGCACAATTCGAGCGGGGCGGTGGCGGCGGTCGCCGGGGCGTTCGCCTGGATTTCGAGTTTCGCCGTGAACCAGAAAGTCGCGCCGCTGCCGGGCTCGCTGGAAACGCCGATCTCTCCGCCCATCAACGACACCAATTGCTTGGAGATGGCCAACCCGAGGCCCGTCCCTCCGAATTTGCGCGTAGTCGAGGTGTCCGCCTGCCGGAACGCTTGGAAGAGCCGTTTTTGCGCTTCCCTGGGGATGCCGATGCCGGTGTCTTTCACCTCGAAACGGATGACGAGTTGTTGGGAGAGTTCGCTTTCCTTGGAAACGGTGACGACGACCTCGCCCTCTGGGGTGAATTTCACCGCGTTGCCCACCAGGTTCGTGAGCACCTGGCGCAACCGCCCCGGGTCGCCCCGCAGGTGGATCGGCACGTCGGGCTTCACAAACTCGGCCAGTTCGATCCCCTTTTCCTGGGCGTCCTTGGCGGCGAGTTCGATCGAACCCTCCACGACTTCGAGCAGGTTGAAGTGAACCGTCTCGAGCGTGAGCTTGCGGGCTTCGATTTTCGAGAAGTCGAGGATGTCGTTGATGATGGCGAGCAGCGAATTGGCGCTGTCGCTGATGGTCTTGGCGTATTCGCGTTGACGGGGCGGCAGCGGCGAGTCCAGCAGCAAGTCGGTCAAGCCGATCACGCCGTTCATCGGGGTGCGGATTTCGTGGCTCATGTTTGCCAGGAATTCGCTCTTGGAGCGGCTGGCCTCTTCGGCTTCCAATTTCGCAAACCGCAGTTCCTCCTCGATTTCCGCGCGGCGTTTGATCTCCTCGTCCCATTGCTCTTGCTGGCAGGAAAGCGTCTGGCCGGCCACTTGGAGGAGGGTGATAAAATCAACCTGCGCCACTTCTCCGGCACTCCCGGTCACAAGGAACGGCTCGTATTGTTGCGCTTGGGTCCGGGCCAGGCATCGGCTGATGGCTTCCCCGAGGGGAGTCGTTGCAGGCATCGCCAGCATCGCGCTGGAATCGGGAGGCGGGGCGCACGTGGGGAGCGCTCCGACTTGTGGCTCGCCGCTGGAGAATTGCTTGGGAGGGGTCACGTGGAAATAGGGTGGGATGGTCCGTCCGGCTTTGTGCGATGATAAACCGCAAGGCGGCGGGAGGCAACTTTCAATTTTCGCCGGGATCGCCGTCGGGTGCAATTAAAAGTGGTGTAATGTGGAGACTTTGCATTCAGCGCCAACGGCGCGACCCCATACCAGCATGGGGCACCGCCCCA
>CAIYQA010000431.1 GCA_903928175.1 uncultured Spartobacteria bacterium
GCTGATGAGCGGGGACTTCGACCTGATGAAAGGCTTCTTTGACCTTTACTGGGATACGCTGGAGATGCGCAAGGCGATCACGCAAAAGCATTACGGTCACGCGGGCGCCTTCTACCGGGAGAACGTCACCCCCATCACCGGCACCGAAGATTGGGACCCAGCCCCCATCGTCAAGCCGGGCGAGAAATACCAGGGCAACCACCTGATGTTCCACCACACCAGCGGTCTTGAGGCGCTGGCCATGATGGAGGATTATGTCAATTACACCGGCGACACCCAATTCCGCGATCAACGCCTGGTGCCGTTTGCCCGGGAAATCCTGACCTTCTTCGACCTGCATTATCCGCGCGAGGCCAACGGCAAACTGCGCCTCCAGCCCGCCCAGGCTCTGGAGACTTGGTGGGTCACCGTCAACCCGGCCACGGAGGTGGCGGGCCTGCATTTCTGCCTGGACCAACTGCTCGCAATGCAGGCGGGCACGGCGGAGGATCAGAAGAAATGGAAGCGTTTCCGCTCCGAGATTCCCGAGGTGCCGATCGGAACCAAGGATGGACGCCCTCTGCTTTTGCCTGCCCAGGAAGTCATAGAGAAGGTAAAACACAACGGCGAGATCCCGGAAATCTACCCCGCCTTCCCGTTCCGCTGTTACGGTTTCGCGTTCGGCACCAAGGAGATTGTGGACTGGACCATGCAGAACCGGATCAACAAAGACACCTTTGGCGACCGATGCTGGACTCATGACCAGCTGGGCTGGGTCATGGCGGGAAATACCGCGGAGACTGCGGCGGGCCTGGTCCGTCGCTTCCGCTGGGCGACCACCGCCCTGCGCATGCCGCTCTATGGCAGCGAAATCACGGACGGCATCCCGGACCTCGACCATTTTGGGTGCGGTTCCATCGCCTTCCAGCGGATGCTGGTTCAGGAAGGCAACGGCAAGATCTATCTGCTCCCGGCGTGGCCGGCGGAATGGGACGTGGATTTCAAGCTGCACCTGGAAGGCGGCGTGGTGCTGACGGGGAAAGTCAAGGAAGGCAAGCTGGAGAGTTGGGATATCACGCCTGCAAAGCGCAAAGCCGATGTGGTGATCTGCCCCATGGGCTCACTCCCAAAAGAGATGGAGAGCAAGAAAGTTCGGCGCAAATCTATTTAACCAAAACCAACAATCAATCCTCCTGAAATCACGCTAGGCCGTTGCGGAATTACAGCCCCGAATTCGACCGAAATTCGTGATTAGGAACCACTCCCAAAAAATGAAATATATGAAATGCGAAACACTGATTTATCTTGGCATCGATTGCGGGGCCACAACATCAAAAGTGGGCGGAGTGGACTGCGCGGGCGAGCCTCTCAGCATGGAGCTTCGGCAGAGCGATACCAATGGCACCGCCGGTCCGGGGGCGATCATTGCCGGGTGGCTCGAAGGGGCTGAGGGTTTTCTCCGTGCTCATGGGCTTGATTGGCAAAATGTAGGGGGAATTGGTCTGGCCATCCCAGGGCCTTACCTCGGGTATGGGGTTCTGGGGCGGCAGCCCAATTTGCCGGCAACTCTCGAGGGTTGGCATTTTCTGGACGAATTGCGTCAGGCCGTCGCCGTGAGCGCGGGACGCAGCATTCCCATCGAGACGGCCAATGACGGCCAGTTGGCCGGTGTGCCTGAGGCGCGGGCGATCCAGCGCACCAGCCCAGGATCCGTGCTGATGCTGGCACCCGGTTCAGGCCTTGGTTGTTCCTTTGTGCATTCCGATGGAAGGGTCTTTGGTGGCGATCACCAAGCGGGCGTCATTCTCTGCCACATGCCCGCTCCGTATGAACGGCTTGGATTGCCGCGATTCCGCTGCGGCTGCGGACGGGATTGGGGCTGCATCGAGGCGTACACCTCCATTTCGGGTCTTTCGCAATTGCTCGAACATGTGTTACCCCGATATCCCCACCACGAACTCGCCCAATCCCCCGCCCCTTCCAAAAGCAAAGTGCTCTCGCTGCGCGGGAGAGCCCAGCAGGGGGATCCGCTTGCGTTGGAGATCTTTGACACCCAAGCCCGGGCGATGGGCATGGCGGTTGCCGCTGGTTGCATGGCCTACGACCCAGCCCATGTCGTGATCGGAGGCGGGCTCATGGACCGAACTTCGACCACTCCGGAGTTCCGTGCGCGCTACCTGGCGGGCATTCGGGAATCGGCCTCCGAGATGTTATGGGTCTCGGTGGATCACCTCACATTTCACGAAGCGAGATTCGGCGATCTGTCTCAAGCCATCGGGGCAGCTCTCATGGTGCTCCAAGCCGTGTCCACCGAGGGCTAAAATCCCACTGAATGTTCAGAATGAAGCTGATATTGAAAAAGCAATAAAAAGGACTCCCATGATGCAAATAAATCACATTGTTTTGGGATTGTTGCTGGGGTTGGGCACCAGCCTTGGGGTGGCTGCGGAAACAAAAGCCCCCCAGGGGGCACAGCGGCCGAATATTGTGTATGTCATGGCCGATCAGTGGCGCGCGCAGGCCACCGGTTATGCCGGAGATCCCAACGTCAAGACGCCCAACTTGGACCGCCTGGCTACGCAGGGAATCAACCTGGTCAATGCCGTCTCCGGTTGCCCGCTGTGCACCCCTTACCGCGGCACCCTCTTCACGGGACAGCACCCGCTTACGACCGGGCTGTTCATCAATGACGTTCCCCTCAATCCCAAAGGGGCGACCATCGGCGAGACGTTTCGCTCTGCCGGGTACGCCACCGCCTATATTGGCAAATGGCACGTCAACGGGGGCGGGCGCGGCGCGTATATCCCCCCGGAACGCCGTTTCGGGTTTGAGACGTTCAAAGTCTTGGAATGCACCCACCAATACAATAACTCCCACTACTACGACGGCAACGATCCCACCCTGCGCACTTGGAAAGGCTACGATGCCATTGCCCAGACCCACGCGGCCATTGACTGCATCAAAAATCGAAAGCCCGACCAGCCTTTCCTTTTGATGCTCTCCTGGGGCGCCCCGCATGAGCCTTACGATACTGCGCCTCAGAAATACCGCGACCTGTATTGCCCGGAAAAAATCAAACTGCGGCCCAATGTCCCGGAAAACGCTAGCAGAGTGGCTCAAGGTTACCTCGCCAACTATTACGCCCACTGCACCGCATTGGACGACTGCATGGGCGAGCTGCTCAAGGCCTTGGATCAGGAGGGGCTCGCCGAGAACACCATCGTGGTCTTTACCGCCGATCACGGCGACATGTTGAAGTCGCAAAACCAGATCCACAAACAACGCCCCTGGGAGGAGTCGATCCGGGTGCCGTTCTTGATCCGGTATCCGGCGAAATTCGGTCACGCTGGGAAAAATCTCAATGGGATATTTGAGAGCGCCGACATCATGCCCACCCTCCTGGGACTGAGCGGGCTGGCCATTCCCGGCAGTGTCGAAGGCAAAGATTTCAGCAAATATCTTTTGGGGGAGGGGAGCGATCCTTCGGGCGGCGCGGCGGTCGTTGCCAGTTACCAACCGATTGCCGACTGGTTCACCGAGTACCGGGGGCTGCGAACCGCGCGTTACACCTATGCGAAGAAGCTTGATGGGCCGTGGCTGCTCTATGACAACGAGAAGGACCCCTATCAACTCACCAATCTCATCGGCAAACCCGAGGTCGCCGAGGTTCAAAAGCAACTCGATGCCGAATTGACCCGCCAACTCAAGGAGCGCGGCGATCAATTCCTGCCGGGGGCGGAATACTTAAAGCAATGGGGTTACCGTCCCAATCCACGCTCCCGCACAGTGCAAAAGAATAAAACGCAGGAACCAGCCCCCGAATAGCCTTGCGCGAGTGGACAAATAATCTAGGAATGTCCCAATGAATGTAAGCTCATGGCTGGCACATTGGACTGCTGTTTGCCTGGCCGGATTGTTTGCCCTTGCGCCAGCTTCGGCGCAGACGGACAAGCCGGTCCGCATTTTATGCGTGGGTGACTCCATTACAGCCGGTTACACGGATAATCCCAA
This sequence comes from uncultured Spartobacteria bacterium, assembly GCA_903928175.1. Classification (GTDB taxonomy): domain Bacteria; phylum Verrucomicrobiota; class Verrucomicrobiia; order Chthoniobacterales; family Chthoniobacteraceae; genus UBA695. Next base: position 3,991 of record CAIYQA010000431.1, read on the forward strand.
ATGGCAGGTGCCATTCGAGTTTGGTTACCGCAGTGGCCTCTACTCACGGCTGCTCAAGGGAGGCTACCGGTTCCAATTTGTCGGCTCCTCCCCACAGCCTTGGAATGGGGCTTCTGGCAAGCCCGTCAACGATCCCGTGCTCGATTTGCGCAAACTCGACCAGGATCATCATCGCGGTTACGGCGGAGCATCCACGGCAGCGATTCTGGCCGGCATCCGCAATTGGATCGCCGCAGATGATCCCGATTTGGTCCTGCTCATGATCGGAATCAATGACGGGGGGAGTCAGGCAGCCAGGGAAAACCTCGGCAAAATCCTCCAGGCGGTGTTTGCGGCCAAACCCGGGGTTGGGATAATCGTGGCCCAGATCACGCCCAAGGCGAAGTTTGTGCAGGCGATCGTGGATTATAACACCTACATCCGTGAAACCCTCGTGCCATCCTTTCAGGCCCAAGGCAAGCGGATCACCACGGTCGACCAGTATGCAAATCTATTGAAAGACGGTGCCATAGACCGTTCCCTTTTCTCCAACGGCATCAACCATCCCGGGGCTGTAGCCTACGAGCGGATGGCCCAGACCTGGTATGAGGGAATCCGCGCCCTACCGTTGGTAGGCACCGGCTCCGGAGTTCCTCGCAAACTGGAGGAGAAATAATACCAAGAGCGGCATTGGGCCACGATTGTCCCCAAAAATTGGGGTCGAGTGGAAGGGGTCAGTCCTTTATATTTACAGCTCTCATTCATTTTTGGGGGGATTTTTGTGGAGGAGGAGGCTCAGATAGGTCC
>CAIYQA010000432.1 GCA_903928175.1 uncultured Spartobacteria bacterium
CCGGAGCCTGGTGGAAGCATGAAAATGCCTCGGCCATCGCACAACTCCGCGTTTTACGCGCAAACCACCGCTGGAATCCCTATTGGATTTCCCTCTCCCTCAAAGCTGCTTGATCAGCCAACACTTTCAATTGCACCCTGCTGAGCCCTGCGCATTGACTTTCCCCTACCCCTCGCTAGCATTGCGGCGTGTCTTTCGAAACAGCCTCTTCCACTGCCGCTCCCAAAAAAACTCCGCTTTTCGACGCCCATGTAGCTGCCGGGGGCAAAATGGTTGATTTCGGGGGCTGGCACATGCCGGTTCAATACAGCGGCATCCTTGAGGAACACCATGCCGTGCGCAACTCGATCGGGGTATTCGATATTTCCCACATGGGCGAGGTGTTTGTGAACGGCCCCGGGGCGAGCGTCTGGCTCAATGAACTGCTGACCAACAACGTGGACCGCCTCGGCCTCGGCGAGTCCCAATACAGTTTTTTGCTCAACGAAGAGGGCGGCGTCATTGACGACCTGCTCGTGTATCGGCTCGAAGAAAGCGAATACCTGCTTGTCGTCAACGCCAGCATGATTGACGAGGATGTCGCCTGGATGCAACGCCATCTGCGCCCGGGCGTGACGCTCCAGAACCGGAGCGACGAGTTTGCGGGAATCGCCGTGCAGGGGCCGCGCGCGGCGCAGCTTTTCGACCGCTTTTTTGAGGGGAAGATTTCCCGCCCGGCGCGCAATCAAATCCAACGCTACGAAGCCGAATGCACCCCGGTCCTGATCGCCCGCACCGGCTATACCGGGGAAGACGGGTTCGAGCTTTTCTTCAAGGCGGAATGCGCGGAGACGATCTGGAAGGCGATCCTCGAAAAAGGAGCCGACCTTGGCATCAAACCATGCGGCTTGGGCGCGCGCGACACCTTGCGCCTGGAGATGTGTTACCCGCTCAACGGCTCCGATCTCTCGCCCGCACACACCCCCATCGAGGCGGGCATGTCTTTCTTTGTGGATATGGAAAAACCGGCCTTCATCGGGCGCTCAAAGCTGGCGCAGCAGCGTCAAGGCGGCGTTCAGCACCGGCTCGTGCCCTTCAAGATGAAAGGCAAAACCCCGCCGCCGCGCCCGCACTATCGCGTGTTCAAAAACGGCGAACCGATTGCCGAGACCACCAGCGGCACCGTTTCGCCCTCCCTGGGCATCGGCATCGGCATGGCGTACGTCCCCGCCGAGTTCGCCCGGATCAACGAAGAAATTGAAATCGAAATCCGGGGCCGCCGTTTCCCGGCAACCATTCAAAAAAAACCGCTTCACCAAAAACAGCCATGAACATTCCCGCCGATCTGAAATATTCTGAAACACACGAATGGGTCCGCCTCGAAGGGGCGCAAGCGCGCGTCGGCATCACCGACCATGCGCAGGCCGAGCTGACCGACGTGGTCTATGTCGAGCTGCCCAAGATCGGCGCCAAAGTGCAGGCCAAAGCGCCCGCCGCCGTCGTGGAATCGGTCAAGGCCGCCGGGGACATTTATTCGCCGGTCACCGGAACCGTCGTCGCGGTGAATGGAGCGCTGGAGAACAACCCGGCGCTGGTCAACACCGATCCGCACGGGGAAGGGTGGATTTTCGTGGTGGCCCTCGACGCCCCCGAGGAAGTCGCACAGCTCAAGGACGCGGCGCAATACCAGGCGCTGATCGGGGAATAGCGCATCTCGCGAAAAGAATTTCCGAATCACCCGCTTCTCTGCCCGGGTGGATCGGCCGCTCCGCGGGCGATTTTCCAAAGCACATCGAGCGCAGCGAGACGGTTTTGTTTGCGACGCCCACCCCCGGAATCGCGCGCAGAGCGCACGATCAAGCAAACTCTTCTGCCAAAATTTAATAGTCTGATTATCTTAAAGATGCGGTATGGGTCTGTAGTTGTACTGGTCCGTCCGTTGATACGAGACCGTTCCCAAGAGCGGGGCAATGGCACGATGCGAAGTTCAACTTCGCAGGCAATTGCGTTACCCCTGCGGGCTCTGCAAAGTGCGCTTCGCGTTTGTGAAGCTGCTACGCAGCAGGGCAGTCCCAAGCAACTTGGGAACGAGGAGTCGCGGTGGGAACGACGAGGAGACGAGAGAAGCCTCTCTTTGCGCTCTTTGCGCGAGACCCCCTGTAGGTTGAGCATCAAAACGCAGTTCCTTCGGCATGATTTCTTGAAACCGGGGAAGGGGAAGCTACACTGGCGGGAATGTCACGCGAGTCTGAGCACCGCCTTCACCAGGAAGTCATGGGCTTGTTCCTTTTAGGAGCGGGCACTCTGCTCTTTTTGGCGTTGATGTCCTATGACGCCCGGGATGTCCCCAGCAGCTCCTGGCTCGCGCGCTACAGTGAGCACAACCGGCACGCCCATAACTTCGTCGGCATCGCGGGCGCTTACATCGGCGGGATCTTGTATTTCCTTTTCGGCGCAGCCTCCTTTTTGGTCGCCGCCATTCTCTTCGGCTTTGGAACGCTTAAGCTGATCAGGCCCGACGCCCTGCTCATCCGGCGCTTGCCCTGGTGTTTTCTTTTTGTGGTTTCCGGTTCGTGCCTGCTGCAGCTCCCGCACTCGCTCTTGCACAACTGGCCCGACTTCATGAATGTGCGCGGGCCGGGCGGCGTGATCGGTCTCTGGCTGGGGAAAAGTTTTTTCCAGGGCACGTTCAACAAAATCGGTTCGCTCATCCTGCTCACCGGCCTGTACATTTCGAGCCTGATCCTCATGACCGGCGTCCACCCGGTGATCGTGATGCACCGGTGCTGGGCGCAACTTCCCATTCTTCTGCAACGCTACCGGCGCTGGCAAATCGCGCGGGCAGACGCGCGCGAACGCCTGGAACTGGAGCGCAAGCGCCTTGAGGCGGAGGCGCGCAAGCTGGAGCGGCAGTTGAAACGCAAGGGCGTCAAGCCGCTGGCGCTTCCCGAGGAGACCGAGCCGGACCCGACGGTGGAAATCGAGGCGGAAGCGGAGCCCGTGTTTGATCCCGACCGGCCCGCTCCGCAGGTGATCGATACCAACGCGACCATCCGCAAGGTTGAGCCCGCTAAAAAGGAAAAAATCGCGCCGCTCGAACTCAAAGACCCCGTGCATTTGGAGGATTACCAATTGCCCGGGCTCGAATTACTCGATGAACCGAACCCGTCGGATGCCTCGGCGGCCGATCCCGGCGAACTCTTGAGGATTCAGGAGCTTGTCATCGAAACCCTGGCCCAATTTGGCATCGCTGTCGCGCCGGGGGACATCACGCGCGGCCCCACCATCACGCGCTACGAGGTTTACCCCGCCAAGGGGGTGCGCGTGGACAAGATTGTGAGCTTGGAGCGTGACATCGCCCGCGCCACCCGTGCCGAGCGCATCAATATTCTCGCACCGATTCCCGGCAAGGATACCGTCGGCATCGAGATCGCCAACAGCCGCAAGCAGAAAGTCACCTTCCGCGAGTTGATGGAATCCGAGGACTGGATCAATAGCAAAGCCAAAATCCCGCTCGTGCTCGGCAAGGACGTTTATGGAAAGGCAATCCTGGGGGACTTGGCCCAGATGCCGCATCTGCTCGTTGCGGGCACCACCGGCTCGGGCAAGAGCGTCTGCATCAACTCCATCATCGCCTCGATTCTTTACCGGTTCACCCCGGATGAATTGCGCTTCATCATGATCGACCCGAAGGTGGTCGAAATGCAGATCTACAATACTTTGCCTCACTTGGTAATACCAGTCGTCACCGACCCCAAGAAAGTGCTGCTCGCACTGCGTTGGGTGATCGACGAGATGGAAAAGCGCTACAAAATTTTTGCCAAGGCGGGTGTGCGCAACATTACTTCCTTTAATGCCCGGCCCAAGCTCAAGACGCAAAAGGAGCTCGATGCCGAGGCTTCCAAGAACGCGGGGGAAGCTGCTCCGTGGGAAACCGGGGAGGAGACGGATTCGGAAGAGGACGACAAGCCCGCGATCCGGGTGCGCCGGGAGGACGAGATCGAGATTCCCGAGGGGGCGATGTCGTACATCGTCGTGATCATCGACGAGCTGGCCGACCTGATGCAGACGGCCCCGGCGGATGTCGAGAGCGCCATTGCCCGCATCACGCAGATGGCGCGCGCGGCGGGCATCCACATGATCGTCGCCACGCAGACGCCCCGCGCGGACGTGATCACCGGGGTCATCAAGGCCAATATTCCCAGCCGCATCGCCTTCCAGGTGGCCAGCGGGCTCGACTCGCGCATCATCCTCGATGAAAAAGGGGCGGAACGGCTCCTCGGCCAGGGCGACATGCTTTACCAGCCGCCCGGCACCTCGCGCATGACCCGCGCCCAGGGTTCGCTCGTGACGGATGAGGAAATCCATCGCGTGGTGGAATTTGTTTCCGCGCAGGGCACGCCGGATTTCGACAGCGAAATCCACGAACGTATTTCCGGCGAGGGGGCCGCGGAGGAGGAGCTTTCCGAAGAAGATGAGGAGCTCGTGCAGAAGTGCATCGAAATCATGAAACAGGAACGCAAGGCGAGCACCTCGCTCTTCCAACGGCGGTTGCGCCTGGGCTACACCCGCGCGGCCCGTGTGGTCGATATCCTCGAAGCGCGCGGCTATGTTGCCGCAGGGGAGGGGGCGAAACCGCGTGAAATTTTAGTGGACTTGGACGATTTATTGTAAAGGTTGAAATTATGTCAGCAAGCGTCGGTCAAGCGCTGCGCGAAGCGCGGCTTAAAAAAAACCTGAGCGTCGAGGAGGCCTCGCGTGCCACCAAGATCCGGGCCGCGCGGATCGTCGATCTGGAGAACGACGAATACTCCCGTTTTCCCAACATCACGTACGCCCGCAGCTTTTTGCTGCTGTATGCCAAGTTCATTGGCGTTGATATTTCAAAATATCCCACCGTGGAGGCGGGCAGCACGGTGGGGCTCGCCGATTACGAATATTTGCAAAGCGGCGAGATGCCGCCGGGGCAACAAAAACGTCCCGAGTCCAAAGGCCCTCCGGAAAAACCGCGCTGGCTCATCCTTTTTTTTGTGTTTCTGGCCATGGTGTCGCTTGGGGCGCTTGTGGGCTGGTATGTGATGAATTTCCGGCGGCTTGGCTCCATGGAAAACCTCGTGAAAAAGGAACCGGTGCTGGTTGCGACTCCGGCTCCTCCAGCCGCGCCAACTCCTTTGGCTACGCCCCCGCCGCCACCTGCCGCGACCCCGGAGCCTTCTCCCGCTGACCCCGTGATCGTCGTTCCGCCCCCGTTGCCTGCGCTCCCCCCGGAGCCTGCCCTCGTTGCTCCGCCGCTGGCTTCCGCGACGCCCGCCCCTTTAACCGTAAAGGAGCCGGAAGTGCGCAAGGCCGAATCGATCACCTCCGGCAGTTCCGACGATGCGATGCTTGCTGAAGCGGCAGCGCCCTCCCCCGCGATTCCGGCAGCAGGTTTCCCGCCGGAAGGGGAAGTGCGGGAGATCAAGGTGCGCGTGACGAAAAAAATCAAGGTCCGCATCGTCCACGAAAACCCGAAGAGCTCTTCCCTTTATTATGGGTTTGTGAATCCCGCGCAGCCGGTGCTGACGTTCAAAGGCAAGCATTTCTGGATCAAGGCCACCGACCCTTCCGCTCTGCAAGTGACGGTCAATGGACAACCCGTGACCGGCCCGGAAGCCGGCGTGGAGATCATCCCGAGCGGGGGATTGTGAGCTTCCAAAAGGAAGTGGAATAGCCGCAAAAAAGCGCAAAAGGCGCGGCCCCATAACAGCCTTGGGCAACGCCCAAGGTATCTCGACGGAATCGTACAGGGCTGAAAGCCCGCACTATCGAGCTTTATAGTGCGGGCTTTCAGCCCTGTTGCCTTTTCTGTGGAAAAACCCAGCCCTGGCGGGCTGGGCTGGTATGGGGTGCGCCGTTGGCGCTCAGACTAGAGCATTTTCGTTTGAC
>CAIYQA010000433.1 GCA_903928175.1 uncultured Spartobacteria bacterium
CCCTAATTCTCGAAGCGCAACACTGGGTCTTGGCAGAGTACGGTATCTGGCTGGCAGAGGATGCGCGGGATATACGGATGCTGGCGCGGTTTGAGTTGCACATGCACCCGGTCGAACAATCTGAGCCCGACGTGGTGACAAAGCACTCCGAAAGGGGAGTGAAAGCATGACGACCCAATACACGCCGAAACCGTTTGCGGGATGCCTTGCTGAGATTCAGGAGTGCCGCGATAACCAGCGGCTTTATCCCGATCAGGCAAAGCTCGCCCTATTAGGCGAATTGGATTGGACGGAGGAGCACTTGCTAAGTGGCGGAAAGGTGGAGGAGTTGCTATATCACGAGTTCCTGAGAACAAAGCAGTCTATCAGCAAAGCGTCGGGATTCGAGTGCGGAGACTTGCACGATAAGCTATTCGACTTCCAGCGCGACATTGTGCGATGGGCACTCCGGCAAGGCCGTGCTGCCATCTTCGCAGACTGCGGACTCGGCAAGACATTCATGCAACTGGAGTGGGCGCAGCGGGTTCACGATCACACTGGAGGCAATGTGCTCATTCTCGCGCCATTGGCTGTGTCTTCTCAGACAGTTGCGGAAGGTACGAAACTCGGAGTTCACGCCGAATATCACCGCAAGCAGGCCGATGCTCCAATCATCGTGACCAATTACGAGATGCTGGAGCACTTCGATCCAGTCGCGTTCGCGGGCGTCGTCTTGGATGAATCCAGCATCCTTAAATCGTTCGAGGGTAACTTCCGCAACACCATCATTGAATTGTTCGGTAAGACTCCATACCGTCTCGCTTGCACGGCGACTCCAGCGCCCAACGATCACATGGAGCTTGGCAACCATTCCGAGTTCCTCGGCAACCTGACGCGCACGGAAATGCTGTCCACGTTCTTTGTGCATGACGGCGGCGACACTGCGAAGTGGCGCATCAAGGGTCACGCGCAAAACGACTTCTGGAAGTGGGTCGCGTCATGGGCCCTGATGCTGCGGAATCCGGCGGATCTCGGATATGACGGGTCGCAGTTCGATCTTCCGCCAATCGACTACATTCACAGCGTCGTAGCAGGGTCAAAGGATTTATGCCTGCCGGAGCATTTGTTCGCTTTGCCAGCGCAGACATTGGATGAACGCCGGAGTGCCCGCGCCGGTTCCACGAATGAGCGCGTTGCGGAAGTAGCGCGAATTGTCGCAACCAAGCCGAATGAGCCGTGGTTAGTGTGGTGCAACTTGAATCAGGAATCGACGGCTGCGGCGAAGTCGATACCTGGGGCCGTGGAAGTCACAGGCTCAGATTCCCGCGAGTTCAAAGAGGCCGCGCTTATGGGATTCGCGGATGGAAAACATCGCATCATCGTTTCAAAGCCGAGCATCGCGGGTTGGGGCATGAACTTCCAGCACTGCGCGAACGTCGTATTCCTCGGACTCAACGATTCATTCGAGCAGTTCTATCAAGCTGTGCGTCGGTGCGGGAGATTCGGGCAGTAGCGCCCTGTGAACTGCTACATCGTCACATCGGACTTGGAAGGAGCAGTCGTGGAAAACATCAATCGCAAAGCGAAGCAGTCTCAGGAAATGGCGGAGAACATGGTAGAGCACATGCACGTTATTAATGAGGCCGCAGTCAAGCGGCAAGTGCGAACACAGGACGTTTACCAAACCCGCGAGGAAATTGGCGACGGCTTCCGCGCTATTCTTGGCGACTCGGTCGAGCAGTTGAAGAAACTGCCGTCTGACTCAATCCACTATTCGATGTTCTCCCCGCCATTCGCTTCGCTGTACACGTACTCGGCCAGCGACCGCGATATGGGGAACTGCAAGACCCATTCCGAGTTCTTCGCCCACTTCGAGTTCCTGATTTCGGAGTTGTATCGCGTGACTATGCCGGGGCGGTTGCTGTCGTTCCACTGCATGAACCTGCCCACATCGAAAGAACGGGACGGCGTGATCGGCATCACGGATTTTCGCGGCCAGCTAATCAGCATGTTCAAGTCGGCGGGTTTCATCTTCCACAGCGAAGTGTGCATTTGGAAAGACCCGGTGACCGCTATGCAGCGCACAAAGGCGCTCGGCCTGCTGCATAAGCAGATTAAGAAAGACTCGTGCATGAGTCGGCAGGGGATTCCCGATTACCTTGTCACGATGCGGAAACCTGGCGAGAATCCCGAGCGCGTCACGCATACCAACGAGTCATTCCCCGTTTCACTGTGGCAGCGGTACGCCTCGCCAATCTGGATGGACATCAACCCATCGGACACGCTGCAGCGGGAATCGGCGCGTGAGGAACAAGACGAGCGACATATCTGCCCGTTGCAGTTGCAGGTGATCGAGCGTGGTATTGAACTGTGGACTAATCCCGGCGATATAGTGCTAGACCCGTTCATGGGGATTGGGTCAACCGGATATGTTGCACTCCGTTCTAAGCGCAAGTTCATCGGTTGCGAATTGAAGGAATCGTACTTTATTCAAGCCGTAGCTAATCTGCGCTCAGTCCAACAGGAAACCGCGCCACTATTCGCGGGAGTTGAGGAGACGGCATGAAGCAACCCGAGCGCCGCAAGTCTGAGGCAATAACCCAAGAGGCGATTGAGCGGTACGCAATGTGGGAAGCTGGAGCCGCCGCTGCGGTGCTCTGTGAACGCTACAAGACGATCATCAAGACCAAGACAGCTTTGTTCACAGAGATGGGCATCCTGTTGATGGAGATCGAACGCCGGGAGTTGTGGAAGTTCGATGTTTGTCCAATATTGGACGAACCGGAATACCACTCGTTCAACGATTGGGTGAAGCGGGCCTCGGGAACGTCCAACGGGACGGCCTACGACGCCTTGGAAGCGGCTAAAGCACTATCCCACATCCCAGCAGAAGAACGCGCTGAGATCCCGCGAGTGAATCAGAAGGTACTCGCCAAACTCTCGCCAGCGGTTTCGGGCGAGCCGTCAGTACGGAAGGCGGCGAAAGAGGGCAGCAACGATGAACTGCGGGCGAAGATCGAGCGCGATCACGCCGACCAGCATCTTGAACGCTTGGCGCCGATGCGGTTTTCGCCGGAGAAGTCGGGGCGGGCGGTGATAGACGAGACGCTGGAAATCATCATGGCTGTTGAGGAGTGCAGCCGGGACCAGGCGCTAGAGTACGCCTGCGAGGTTGCAAAAGAGCAGTACGCCGAGAGATACACGGAATACCTGAAACAGCGGGGAGCAGTGCGGGAAATGGGCAAGGTAAAGCGGCGGAAGGCGGCCGCGGCTGAGGAAAGGACGACGGTGAACTGAGATGGACGAAAAAGAATTGGAACTTCGCAAACTTCTTTACCTGTGCATCCAAGAGCTTTCGTATGTGCAGGAGGCTGGCGCTGGATTGAGTCTGTGCGCCAGTTCTAAAGGTGCCTCACTGGTAGAGCAGGGCATGAAGCTGCTCGGCATCGCCAGCCTCGGGCCGGACTACCTCGGCGGTCCAGAATGAGCATCGACTACAGCCTTTTCAAGTTCTCGAAGCCTTCCAACAAACCCGGTCCCGAGCCGAAGAAGAAACAATCCAAGCCGGTAAAGCCTACCCGCCATGTCACTGACAAGACGACGG
>CAIYQA010000434.1 GCA_903928175.1 uncultured Spartobacteria bacterium
GAATCTCAGGATTCTCCGATGATGGAAGATCAGCCGCTCCAGCCTTTTCAACCGCGCGCGCAAAAGGCCAAGTTTGATCCTCAGACTGCGAGTCCTCAAGACGTGGCAATGCACCCCGCTCTGTCGCGTTTGCAGAAGGATGAGCAGAAGGACGCGGACCCGTGGGGATCTCCCGACAATCATCCCGGCTTTATGGGAAAACTTGGTCACGCATTGAGCGTGGCAACGGGAGGTCCGAATCGCCGGCAGTTTGAGGAATCTGGGCTTGAGAAGAGCCTGCAGGACATGCTCAATTCGCAGTCGCAGAATGATTATCGAGGAGCGGAAACTGGTAAAACTCAAGAAGAAACAGCTGAGATGCCGGGGAAGACTCAGAGCGAAGAGGGGTTGCAAGGCGCAGAGGCAGGGCACGCGAACGCGGAGACAACTGTGCTCCAAAATCCGCAAGACGCTACTCCTGAAATCGGAACATATCGATCACTCGTGAAGATGGGCATGTCGCCATCTGAGGCGTTACAGGAAATCGAAAAAGACAAGGCGATGGCCCTTAGACCTCAGCAGATTGCGCCAGAACAACAGTACCTTACGGAATATGCGCAGACGCATCCTGGATCGACTGTGGCGCAGGCTGAGCATCAGTACATGCTCGATACGCAGCGCCCCGTGCAGGCTCCAGCGGTCAATATGTTCGTGCCTAGCGCGAACGGAGGCGAAACACTACAAACAATTCGCCCAGGTCAGACAGTAGCGCCGGGAGCGCAGACGGCGGCTGGAGTGAATGCAGTCAACACGCCGACAATGACCCAAAGAACGGCGGCAGGTCGCGCAGAAACGGTCATATCTATGGTCCCTGACGTGATCAATGAAATCAATTCACTTTCATCAGAAATTGGACCCATAGCGGGACGGTGGAACGATTTTATGCAGGGCAAAGTGGGTATGGACAATCCAAAGTTTGCGGGTCTTCGTACCGATTTCACGATGCTGGCAACTGCTGTTGCGTTGGCCCACGCCCAAGGACGACTCCCCGAGAATCTGCGTGAGGAGTTTGACCACATGATTAACGCCCCGCAACAGACGCCGGAAAACATCAAGGCGGTATTGCAGCACATCCTGCCATGGATGCAGAAAATGCAGGAACAGGGGCATCCGAACGCGCAACCATCCGGCGGGGAATCTGGCGGACCTCCTGCTGGAGCAAAAGTACGTGATTACACGCAATTAGGACACTAATGGCTCAGGATCAACAATCCGATTTCCAGTACGTGAAGCTCCCCGATGGAAGCTACGGGAAATTTGCGGGTAACGCGCCCGATGAGCAAATCAGTGCGCAGATCGCTAAGGATTTCCCCGGTGCTATCGCGGCGCAAAGCGGTACGCATTCTGCGGCTCCGCAGACCTTTGATGAGAAGTATGTTGCTCCGCAGATGGCTCCGCCAAACGAGGGTTTGGGCCATCACATCATGCGCGGGGCCTCGAATTTCGGCGGGGGTGTGATCGGTGCCGTTACTTCTCCGTTCCTACACCGGATTGATATGGCGAAACCCTTATTTTCCATGACTCCGTTTGGCATGGCATACGGAGTCACGCACGGAGATAAACCGCCCGGAGCAGATATAATCGCCGCACTTAAGGAGCATCCAGAGGAGACGATTGAATCGGGTTTGGGTAGTTTGGTGGGCGGTATTGATACTGGCGTCTTGGTTGGTGAGGCGATGCCCGCTGTTTCAAAATTTGGGAGTGCGATACGCTCTGCTGCAATCGGAGATCCCGACGCCGCGGCGTTGCGAGGAATGCGCGTTGGTCCCGCATCTCCAAAAGCTCTCAGCACCATTCGCGCCACGCAGGGTGCGCGTCCGTTCTTGCAAGGAGCGCAATCGCTTGAGGAAGTGCAGGCGCGCATCCCCGGCGCTAAATCAGAGATTTGGGGACCGTACCAAAAGACCATCGATGCCATCGGAGATAAGCCGGTGACGGGTCCGGATGGCCCTACGACTGTGCGCGAACTTGAAGCGGAGCGCCAGCAACTTTCTGCAATCAATCGTCAACTGAAATCGCGCACTCCAAGCCCCGAAGCGGTAAAACTTGCAGAGCAAAAGGGGTTGAACCAAGCGCAGGCTTTACAGCGTGAACGTGCAGTGCAAAACGCTCTCGACCCTGTTCTGCGCGATGCAGGTATCCAACCGAAAGCGATCCGTCAGGCATTCGGGCAAGTCTCGCAGATTGGCGAGCGTGTTAGCGGAAAAACCACACTGGCAGAGCCGAAGCAGCCGTATGGTTTCGGCAAAATGGCGAACCTTAGTATCGAGCATCCATTCCAAGCGCCAGCACAGATTCTTTCTGGCGTGCGCGATCTTGCGGCTGGTCGTCCGTGGTGGAGTGGAAGCCCTACCGACGTGTCTTTACGTGAAGCATTTCGGCCCGGAGCGATGAAACCTGATTTTGGAACTTTCAGGCCGGAAACACTCATCCCGCGAGGCGCGGCTCCGCGAATGCTAGAGGCAAATGTACCAGGTAATGCGCCTTATGGTGAAGAACCGTATCCCGGCAGCATGAATGGAATGCCAGAGAGAAACCCTGTGCGGGTGACGCCATCACCTATAGCGCCGCGCGGCTTTCTTCCGTCTCAAGCGGGACCTGGAGAGCCACAGCCGATGTTTCGGTATGCGCGCCCATATGTTGAACCTGAGCCACAAGGAATCCGCATGCCTCCGCCACAGAGCAGGCTTGCGCTTCCCGAAAAAACCGCACCGAGTGAAACTGTTCCGTATGCCGCTCACCGTCTCGTTCCTCCACCGGGAGAGACAACGCGCATCATTCCATCTCGCCTTGAACGCATCCGGACACAGGGACAGATTCTTCCGCCTTCTACGAGTGGACGGCTCGGGCTCCCAGCGCCATATGTTCCAACGCCGAATCCAGAAGATTCCCTGCCGCATGTGTTTCCTGCGGGAAGCGCGTTTCGTGGCTATCCGCAAACGCCCGTTTATCCACCCGCAAGCGCATTTCGTGCGAAGGTTCCAAAGGGAGGATTTGATTTTGAGGGATATTTGGACAAACTTTCAAGGCCCAAGGAAAAATAAGGAGAAACAATGCCAGCTTACAATGCACCACTCGTCAGACCGCAACTGCTCCAGAAGGGCGTACCCGCCTATCTGTTCGGCAACCTGAACATGCTTCAGGGGAACACACAAGGTTATGTGACGCAGACCGCGATTGCAACGAATGTTGCCACAGTCTCAGTGTCGATCAATCAAGGGCCAACTCCCAAAGTGGGCGACTTGATCACCCTATGGGGCACGGCACAACAGTCGGGATTATTCAACGTTACTCGCGTGGTCATCACGGCAGTTTCGATCACGGCGGCCACGGGTGCGGGTACCATTTCCTTTGCGCTCATCGGAACGAATCAAAGCGCGACAGCCGACACTGGGGCATTCCTCACCGAGCCGGGAGAGACGGCTGAGACGGTCACGTTGAATTACGCTTCACAGGCAGTTCTTGTACAAGCTCCACAGGGCGATTCGCAGTTCACGCTGCCTTTCTCTGTCTCGTTCCCAACGCTCCCAACGGCTGCTACGGTTGATCTACAGGCCGCACTCAAGGATAGCGACACATGGACAACCATCGTTCCTGGAATCGCGGTTGTTGCTGGCAGTTCTCAAACCATCGGGCCTTTTGGGCAAGTAACATTGCAGCGCGGTTATCTCTATCGCTTCCTCGTCTCGGCATTGACGGGAACGGCTGCCTGCGTTGCAAAGATTGGGGGATAAATGGCGCGTGCGCGAGATGATCGATACGTTACCGACGCACAGGGCAGAGCTTTGGCTGGGGCGCAGGTTTACTGGTGTACTCAACCAGCGTCCACGGCCAACGATCCTCCGTCGCCGTTGGCTACCATCTACGACAGCATCAGCGGGGGAACGCCAGAAACTCAACCCGTGCTTACGGATGGGTTTGGGCACGCCTATGCGTATCTGGATGATTCAGTCCTTTACACGGTCGTCATCTGGCATCCGCTGTTCGGCTACAACCCGGTTGTGTTGCC
>CAIYQA010000435.1 GCA_903928175.1 uncultured Spartobacteria bacterium
GAAAGAGCGTTAATCAGGCTCAACGCATCCGCCGCACACCCCGCGAAAAGTTCGTTTCGGCGGGACGCCGAAACCAGCAGCCGGGACGGCTGCGCTCCCCGGACGAATCGCTCTGCACCTCACCCACTTTGAATCACGCCCAGGCAAAAAAGAGCCACAAGGGGCAGTTGGCTTATCTCGACGAAAAAGGGAAAGTTCGAGTTCGCCCCATCTACGTCTTTGAATCAACGCGTGCAGTGCTGGATGAAATCCAACAGCAGGGCGATGCGATTAACGTAATTGGTTTCTTCCAATCGGGCTGCACAGTCGAACTCAGGGCCCCCGCCGGTCACACGACAAACACGCTTCCTCCCGGTCGTTATATTCTCAACACGTTAAAAGCCGACGGGAGCGCCACACTGACAAGCTCCACGTCTAAGATTTTCAAGGATATCCCCATGATAAAGCTGCTTGCGGCAGGATTCCGGCGTCCAAAATAGCCCTCGCGCCCGTTTTTACGCCGGCATGAGCTGGCATATCCTTCACGTCCTCAAGCATGGCGCCTTGCTCGCAAAGGAACACGGTTTTATCATATTTCGGAGACGAGACGGAACGGAACTGCGCCGCCCTCACGATGATATTCGCGCGGTGGTCATTGCTGCGCGAGGGGTAACGCTCACATCCAACTTCGTCTCGGCGGTGTTGGAGACAAACGGAGTCATTCTTTATTGCAACGAGTTATACCGGCCATGCGGAGTAACGGTTCCGCTTCAGCGCGTTGTTGATCAGCGCGCATTTCTCGGCCAGATAGCTCGACCGAAACATCTCAATGAACGCCTATGGCACCGGATGCTACGAGGCAAAACGCTCAACCAACAACGGGTGTTGGAGCGGCGGCATATCCACAGCCCTCATCTGGAGCATGCCTTAAAAAGCAACTCTATCGACGAAGGGAACTGTGCCCGGCGTTATTGGCGACTTTTCTTCCCTTCTATTGGATGGGCGGCTGGAAAACGCGGCCACAACGAAAATACCCCCCTTCAACCAGATGCTAAACTACGGTTACGCAGTGCTCGGCACATTGTGTCACCGCAGCCTACTTGGTGCGATCCCAATACATCTTGAGCAACAGCAACCCGATCAATGCCAGGACGCCCCCCATAAAGAGCCCCGGATTGGAGCGCACCGACTTCTCCATGGAGTGTTCCCAACTGGAAACCGCTTTTTGTCCGCGCATTAACCCATCGCGAGTCTGTTCGGCAAGCGCCGTGGCCTGGTCTCGAACCGCCGATTGGATATCGTCGGCCGTGTCCTGCAATTGATGAAGCCGCATATCAAAACGGCTGCGAAATGATTTTCCTCGGTTCATTTGTTCCCCTCCTCCTCAAATAGAAATCGGGAAACCCGCTCCATTCGGACGGAAAGCGCGATTTGTTCTGCAAAAGCCGTTGTCAATACGCCAGCATTGACCTATGTTTTAAACCATCTCCCGATGAAAACTCCCCGTTTGCTTCTCTCCCGTCTGGCCTTCACCCTTATCGAGTTGCTGGTGGTCATTTCGATCATAGCCATCCTCGCCAGCTTGATCTTTACCGGGACTACAGGAGCCATGCTGTCCGCCAGGAAAGTCCAGGCCCGCAACGACATGTCGCAAATCATCAATGCCATCCAGCTCTTCTACACCGAATACGGGAAGTATCCCATCGATAGCACCATTACCTCAGATTCCCAGGCAGTCTTTGGGACCGGCGGCACCCCCAATTCCACCATCATCAACGTCTTGCGCTGCGTGGCGAGCGGAACGACCCAGAACCCGCGCATGATCCAGTTTATCCAGCCCAAAGTGCAAGATGTGCCGACCACCGTCGCAACCAAAGCGTGTGTGAACAAAAGCAGCGGGAACTGGTATGACCCGTGGGGCACACAATATATTATTTTCATTGATGCCGATTATGCGGGAGACATCAATACCACCGCAGTGAGTGGCTCCACAGCGCAGGTCGGCGTGGGAGTGGCCTCAGTGGGTTATGCTTCCGTGAAGAACCCCGGGGCCCCGGATAAAACTAATTACTTGCTTTCCTGGCAGTAACTGCCAAAAAAAAGCGTGTGAAAGGCGGGGAAGCGAGGCATTAAAAAGCCAAGCGCCTTGGAAAATTTGCACAGCAACAGTTTGCGCACGCGGGTGTAGTTGTCGGTTCTCTATAATACGGGAGTGTCAAAATTGTGTGTGTAAGTAAGCATTTACAGGGCTTCGGGATGCCTGCTCTCTGCTGAAAACCCGAAAAATGCAAACTTTGACGCCATTTTTAGCCTGAAAGTTTACAAGTGAACCCTGTTTTTTATTGCCCTCGCACCCTGCTGCGTTTAGTTTTTTCGTCTCGATAGGCGCCATTAGTTCAATGGCAGAACGGCAGCTTCCCAAGCTGCACACGCGGGTTCGATTCCCGCATGGCGCTCCACTCTGATTTTCATCGGATCCCGGGTCTACATCAAAGTTTGGGGACTGATCCCCTGAAGTGGCAGGTAAAGGTTCGCCACATGGAACTTTTTGCAAGGGGCCCTAATCTGCGGCAGACGCCATCGTCGAACAGGTGACCGTGCCCATCAATGCGGACGAACGAGGAATAGTTTACGCACGCCCCCTCTTGGCTCGGCGGCGGGAACCCACCATATCGAAAATGAAGACGGCATGGGATCATGGAATCCCTGATGCCCTTCAAAAGGTTTCCATTACTAAATATGATCGTAACACATTTGTTACAAAAAAATCTCTTGCGTCGAGGAACAAGCGCAGGTTGAATCCAGCCCGTTTTTCCGAATCACTTTTTTCCATTATGAAGCACAGAACCGTGAAATTTTTAATCGGAGGTGCGGCGGTTTTCGCTGTATCCCTCGGATACTGGATATTTACCCACGACACTGGAGCCAGCACATCTGCCCCTGTTGCCGTATTGAACGCGCCCCATGCTAAAAACCTTCCGACAGGCGATGTCTTGATTCATCGCGAAGCAACGCAGGAGAGTCATGCTCGCCTAGTTGAGCAAGCAAAAAACGAAGTTGCGAAATCCAATCCGGCATCGACCCGGCAGGCCGCAACTGCATTGATTTCTTCACCCACTGCGGCGCAACCTGCTACTGAGACGACATCTGATGGAACGGGCGTTTCCAAGACGCAAGAAGAGGGGGGTGAACCTGCCAATGCGGCGGTTTGTGTAGGCGATGCCAAATATAATCTGGAGCCCAATGCTTTGGGTCTATTTCCCCGCGTGCTTGTCCCAGCGGAAGGCACGGTTCGAGTCACCGTCGCTTATCCATCAGGTCAACCTCAAGACCCGGTGGTCATTCAAGCCGAGGATGGCGGGTCGCTTGCCGAGGGAAAGACCGTTCAAACGGCAACTCTGAACGAATCGCAGTCTCTCACTTTTGATTTCAAGACCGATCAGCAAGATGGAGTTTATCGCGTCACGATTCGCAAGGGGCTGGATCAAAAACGTCTCGAATTTTGGGTTGGACAGGAACCCGCTTTGCAACCCGTAGCGGCCTCTCATTAAATATTTTGAAAAACACCTTACAGAAAAACTCGTCATGAAAAAATGGATTTTAAGCATCGGTATCGTAATATTTGGCGCCGTTACATTGATGGCGTGCAACACACCTCCTCCCGGAGGAAAGGGAGGGAAACCTAACACCCAGCCTAAAACTGACAAAGGCGATCCTGTTACTCCGTATACAGGCAACGAGTATAAGATTATTGACGACTTGCAGGTTTGGGGCGGCGTTGGTGGACACCAGCTTGCGTGGAAGCGGTTTACCAATTCAAGAGCCATCCCTAATGCCGATTTCTTCGGATTGGGTCATTACTGGAGGCACAGCTATCAATGGGAGATGGCTTCTGCGGGGGTTGATTCCCAAAATCGCCCAAAAGTTTGGGTGCTTGATCCCACAGGATGCCAATATTATTTTACTCAAGTGGGTCCAATGCAATGGAGCGGAGTTGCAGGCTGTCCCGCCAAGCTGACCCAGCAAGGCAACGAGTTTTTTTATCAGGTGCAAAACGGGTACCGCTATCATTTTGTGGAGTATGGCAGCGGAAAAACAGCGTATTACTTGATGACCAGCTTTACGGATGGCCAGGGAAATATTTATGACCTGCAATACAATGCCGCAAAGCAGGTGACTAAGATCACAGAACCCGCAGGGCGTTTTCTAGCGGTCTCCTACAAGACAGTCACGGCCAATCGGGGAAATTTTGCCAACTTAACTTCGGTGACAACCTCGCCTTCTTCCGGCCAGTGGGTGGAACTTCCAGTGAACAATTCCACCGCCTATCGTTACGTAAGGCTGTTGGCGGCAGACGGATCGTATGGAAACATCGCCGAGGTAGAATTTTATGATAAAAACGGAGCCAAACTCACCGGAACCGTCATCAGTTCTGAGTCAATGGACGAAGCCAAGCGGGCCTTCGATGGCGACCCGGCCACCAGCTATCTGTCTGCAAGCCAGAGCGGATCGTATGTGGGGCTTGATCTCGGAAGCGCCAAGAAGATTGGCAAGGTGCGCATTCTAGCGGCAGTAGGGAAGGAAGCTGCCATGGTCCCCAAAGGATGGGGGCAACAGGGTGTCATGATTCAAGGGTGCAACACCGCTCCGGCCTCTATCACCGTCGTTGATAATGTTGTGACCAGCGATGGGCGGCGTGTGGATTACGAATATACTGCGTTTGACGACCCCACACTTCCCTATGTTTTCCCAACCCTCACGGGAGCGCTCTATGGGGACGGCACTCGATCTCATTACGGGTACATGCAGATTTTTGCGGGAACCCGCCCCTTGGTGACGGATTGGGACGACGTGCGTTGCCCGTTGCCACAATCTCGCTACAAAACGGTTTACCAAAACAAGTTTGTCTCGACTGTGCTGGGGTCAGTGGCCCAACAAATCAACTCCGAGACTGGAGGCGTGATTCTTTCCCTCGGGAACGATAACGGGAACCTTGACGCCCCCACTGTGACCTTTGCCAATGGAGGCACGGAGCGAGAAAGTTTTGGAGGCGGTTTGATGACTTCGGAGCGCGATGCCAATGGAAAAACGACAACGTATACCTACGACTCCAACGGATTACTGGCATCCCAAAAAGACCCCTTGGGTCATATAACCAGTTTTGTCCGGAATGGCTATGACAGCATCCTCCAGCAAACCAACCCCGATGGCAGCGTGGAACAGTGGACTCGCAACGAGCTGGATGCCATCACGTCGCATACCGACGCTCTGGGGCGCATGACCACTTACACGCGGGATCAGTCCAACCGTGTGACCCGGATTGCCTACCCGGACGGAACCTCAGAAAGCTTTACCTATAACAACTTCGGCCAGCCGCTTACCCACACCCTGCGCAACGGTGGCACGAATTCGCTTGCCTACGATGCGCGCGGGTTGCTCACCAGCAAGACGGACGCCTTGGGCAACGTTACTAGCTACGGGTATGACGCCGCAGACCGCCTTGCGAGCGTCACGGACGCGCTGGGGCGCACCACCACTATGCAATACAGCGAGCGCGGTCTGGTCACCCAGGTCACCTATCCCGACGGCTCGTCCAAGATTAAAACCTACAATGCCGTGGGTGACCTCGTTGCAGAGACGAACGAGATGGGCAACACCTGGACTTACCAATACGACATCTTCCACCGCGTGCTCGCCGTGAGCGATCCCCTTGGGCGCACCACGCGCACAAGCTATCTGGCGGATTCCTACGAAAACAAACCGCTCTCCATCACCCTCCCGAGCGGGAAGAGCACAGCTTTCACCTACGATCTGGCATGGAACCTCACCAGCCGGACGGTTGGGGCCGGAACGCCGGATGCCGCGACCACACAGTGGACCTACGACGCGGTCAACAACCCCGTTACGATCAAGGACGGGCTGGGGAAAATCACCAAGATTACCTACGACAACCGCTATCGTAAAATCAGCGAGATCAACTCGCTGAACTACAAAACCCAGTGGACGTATGATCCAATCGGCAACGTGCTCACGATGGTGCGCCCCGACAACGGCGTCACTACAAATGTCTTTGACGCCATGAACCGGCTGGTTGCCTCCACCGACCCGGCGGGCCATATGACCCAGATGAGCTATGACAACGCGAACAATCTCGCCGCGCTCACCGATGCTAAGGGCAACAGCTACACCTATGTGTACGACCTGCTCAACCGGAAGCTCGGCATGCGTTACCCGGACGGCAGCCAGGAAACCTGGAGCTACGACGCCGTCGGCAACATGACCCAATACACCACCCGCGCGGGCCAGATTCGCACCGGGACGTTTGACGCGCGAGGAAGGGAAACCCAGACCACTTGGTCGGACACCACCCCAGCCATCACCCGCACCTTCGACGCGGCGGGGCGGCTCTTGACCCTTGTCAATTCGGCCTCCTCGATCAGCTACGGCTACGATGCTGCGAATCAACTCGCCAGCGAAACCACAACCCTTCCCGGTCAGCCAGCGCGCACGGTCGGCTACACGTATGAC
>CAIYQA010000436.1 GCA_903928175.1 uncultured Spartobacteria bacterium
ACAAATATCTGAGTGGTGAATGCCACAAACAGATAGCCCCTTCTGACCGGTTTCGATCCCCTGTGGATCTCGCGGCGAAAATGCTTAGATAAAAGCCAACTTCGCCGCTTCTTTTTGCCCGTAAGGGTTTTTTCACACAGCGAGCAAAGAGAACCAAAAATGAACACCATGAAACCAACCACCACCACCATGGCGGGAAAACCCGTCTACACAGTCAACGCCCGAACCATTATCAATATGGAGTCTGGATTTAAGCACAAGTTGCTCTGCGACGGGCCGACATTCAGCGCGGGGAGTGCATGCACTTTCAGCTGCTGCTACTGCTTCGTTGTGGATTCGATGCGGAAGCTCCGCTCCACACCCGCTTATTCCTCAGTCGAGGGTGACCACGAGGATATCGTTGTGCGTCGAGCCAACGCTGTGGACATTGTCCGCACCCAGCTCACAAATACCAAAGGCGAGCCCAAATACCTAAGCCAGCATGACACACGGGTAATTTATGGTAGCCCGTTGGTGGATGTCGCCGGGAATCTCGAACTTGCCCGTGAGACGGTTGCCATTTGCAAAGAAATCCTCGCCCTCACAAACTGGGAAATCCGCCTGCTGAGCAAATCGCATCTTCTCCCCTTTATCGCCGTTGAGTTGGAAGAATATCGCCACCGCATGATCTATGGCGTTTCCACGGGCACACTGGATGACGACCTGGCATCAGCATTTGAAAAAGGAACGGCAAAGGTGAGTAAACGCCTTGAGAGTCTGCATAAGCTGCAAGAGTCGGGATTTAGAACCTTTGGAATGATTTGCCCCATCCTTCCCCAGCGTGACCCCGCAAAATATGCTGAGGATATCTTGGAAGCCATCAATGATGTGAATTGCGAACATATATGGGCCGAAGCTCTGAACGTTCGGGGGGAGAGCATGACACGCACCTGCGATGCCCTTCGGAATGCGGGTTATGAATGGGAAGCCGCAGAACTTGCGCGCATCACACCTGACAAACAGACCTCGGCCCAAGAGCAGGCCATGGCGAAGGAGGCATGGGAGCAATATTCCCGGAACCTTTTTATGGGCCTGCAATCCGCAATAACCCGCAAAGGGGCAGTCCGCAAACTGCGGTGGATGCAATACTGCAACAACAATTCGCGCCCTTGGTGGGAACGAAAAGCGGGAGTCGTTGTCCTTTAGAAGGGACGGAAGCAGAGTCAGGTTCCAGCTTTACGAATCAACGTAGCCCGCAAGGCACCATCGAGGCATCAGTTTTTGGAAGTGGTATCATGATGAGGGGGAAAACAGCTAGAATCACGGGAAATAAAATCCCCTATTGACGCAATGACAAAATGGGGATTTGCTTTTTAAGTGATCCTTGATCAACGCCTTCTCTACGGGGAAGGGGCCATAGAGGTGGCCTTGGGAGCAGATGCTCCGCGAAGTCGCGAGACCCTCTGGATGTCGCCGGGCACCCCATTCGCCGACAGGTTCGCTCATTCGAGGTCCTGGAGGATCGGGAAACAGGCCATTCAGCTCAAGAGTCTCCCTGCGATCAACATGGGGAGCGTTGGATTGGATGACCCGAAAACCAACGGATGAACATAAAAGAACCCGCGCCTTACAATCCACTTTCAAAAATCAGGGCTGACGATCCTGCCCGAGCGAACGCTTGGGCCGAGGCATGCCGGATAGCGGCATGGCTGAAGGAGCGCCACCCGGCCTGTACGGTGCGGGCTTTCGGTTCGCTTGTACGCCCCAATGCATGGAGCCCACGATCTGACATCGATATCGCCGTCAGTGGCATCCCCGGCTTCTCCTGGGATTTCGCATGGATGGTGCATGAAGAATTTCCAAAATTCGAAGTCCAGGTGGTTTCGATTGACTCCGCCCCAATCGCGCGAACTGCGGCGTCCAATGAATTCAGTCGGGAATTCATCAAGGAAATCATGGCGACGGGCATCGAAATCCCCTCCCCAATGCAAACGATTTCCTGCGAGCCGGAGCTGCTCATACTGGCCAACCGAATGATGCAGGTCGCCGAGCACATGGAAAAGGAAATGGAAGAGTTTTCCAAAGCGGTTGCGGCAGAAATCCCAAAAGATGCAAAATCCGGCGCGGCCATGTTTCACGCAAATCGTTACCGGTGTCGCATGGAGAGAGCTCTCAACAGAGTGGTTGGATTGATTGACCGCCTCAAACCCAAATACGGTGAAGGAGATGAACGTCTCCGCATTTATAAAAGGGCGACAAAAAATGTGCCCGGATTACGCCCCGCGCTCATCACGCCAGAGATCGCTGACTGGCACTCACTTTTTATCAAACGGGAATACAGCCTCATGGATTCCGAAGAAGAAAATCAGACGGTTCTTCAGCACCGTGAACAACTTCCTCAAATCCACAGAAAAACCATTGCTGCTTTCTCGGAGTTTGGGGATTTCCTTATCGCCTGCCATGCAAACCGGGAAGTTCTC
>CAIYQA010000437.1 GCA_903928175.1 uncultured Spartobacteria bacterium
CGGTGCCAGACCGTCGGCCCGCACGATCCCATCCAAAGCTCCTTCGCGTACCTTCGGCACCGATGCTACAAACGATTTAGGACCGATGACCGGAACCCCGGCTTCGGCCAGCTCGTTGATCTTTTTCAGCGTGGCGGGGGTGAGGATGGCCCCGGGCTGGTGCGGCAACACCAGGTAGCGGTAACTCATGCCGTCGGGCAACATGAGGAGGCCATCCTTGGCCGAGGCACGCGTCATCAGCACTTCCGCGTTCATCACATCGTAATCGAAACCCTTCGGCCGTGCAGGCCCTTGCCAACGGCGGTCTGAGACAAAGTTGGGAATCGATTCGTCTTGCAGATAGGCGAAGTCGCCCACGAACAGCCCCTGACGCAGTAGATACTGGCAACGAGCCAGGTAGCTCAACCACCCATCAGCCATCGGCCACCATGTCAGCTTATAGCTCAAACTGATCCCGATATGGTTCCAATAAACACCAGGTTTGTCCTCCGGATGCACTTGGGCGAGGTAACTGTGGAAGACCATCCGGGTGAGGCCGGCGCAGAGAGCCGCATCGCCGATTTCTTTCAGCTCCCACGGATCCTGCTTGAAATCCTCCTCAATGGTGGTGAACGCCTCGGCTTGGCAAACGGGCTTGGCATAGATGTGCGCAGCGCTGGCGGCCCCTTTTAAGCTGGCATTGCAAGGATGGTAGGTCGCATTCCCCTCCGGGTCACGAGAGCGAACCCAGAACTCGGCCATCGGAACATCTTGAAGCCCGAGGCACTGAAGATCGTTGATCCATTGAGTCCCTGGCCCTCCAGCTTCCGTAGTCGTGCCAAGACCTCCCGCCACGGAAAGTGCCCGCATCCGTCCGTGATAGTTCTCCGTGATCAGATCGGCCACAGTGCGACGGAAATCCTGGACAAAGCGGGTGGTTGTCGAAACATCGTCCACCGTCCACCCACCCATCGCAGGCAAAAATGCCAACGGATCATAGCCACGCCTGCGCTGGAACTCTTCGGGCATCTTCAGCGTCCAGGTCGGCGGCGGAATCTCCCAGCTATCCAGAAAGAAATACCGCAGAGCCTTCCCGGCTAACGGCCCGGCATCGTCGATCAGTTTCGCGCCGGTATTGGCAAAATGGAGATCCATTGCCTCGGCGCTCAGCGGATCGATCTCGAGACCGCCCGGCCCACTTCCGACACAGACGTTCTGCCGACCCCAAAGAGTGTAACCGATCCGCATCAGCCGCCAACGGCCCGCCGGGGCTTCCCAATCCAATCGCCCATTACTGTCCATAAACCGGGTCACATCCACCGCATGTTTGGCATCCCATTTCAGCCGTTCGGCCTTCGGATCGCTCAGCAGACGCCTCGACAGCATGGCAATCTTGGACACCGAGACCCCGACACTTTCGCTCGCGCCAGCTGGTGGGTAGGCCGAAAGAAAGAGGATGCGGAAATGCCTGGCTTTCGTTTCCTCGAAAACAACGGTAGCTTCCTCTGCCGGTTTCAACGTTTGGTTTTTGAGCGAGCGAAAGGCATGGCCGTCATCCGAGCACAGGACCTCCACATCCTTCGGTCCACCTTGCGGACACTTCAAATACACGCCCGCAGCCGACCACGGCTCGTCAAAATCAAATTGAAGAAATTCCGGTTTCTCCGGGGTCGGTCCCATTCCCGGTTTCCACCCGGAGGAAGCCCAGAAGGTATTTTCATCCGTGTCTTCCGCGTGAGCGACGGGATGAACTCCGTGCTGGGAACTGGCGACGAGTCGATGCGGCGCATCCACATCGTCGGCGACCGGTGCCGCCAGCACGGCAATATCACGGTAGAAACCTTTCGCGGTTTCCGGCTGTGGCAGTTCCACCCGAACGAGCCCCGGTCCCTGCACCACCGTCTGGGCATTATTCACCAGCTTCTTGATCGCATTCGCGGGCGTTACCCACGGCCCGCCCGCGTTCCAACCACTGCACAGGTTGACCGATAGAGTGATTCCGCAGCGGTCGGCCTCGTGCACCGCATGGCGGAAAAGCTCGCGCCACGCCTCGCTCATAAACGGCGGGCCTTGTTGAACTTTCTTGTCCACCTCCCCCGAGTCGAACAGGCCGGCACCGCTGATCCCCTGCTTTCGCATCTCCTCCAGATCGCGGGTAATGCCTTCCTTGCTCGCCGCGCCATTCAGCCAACGCCACCAGCACCACGGTTTGTATTCCGTGGAGGGCGAG
>CAIYQA010000438.1 GCA_903928175.1 uncultured Spartobacteria bacterium
GGTTGCCGTGCGGTTGAAGTCCGCCACCAGCGCGCGGGCCTCAGAAATGGCGTCGTCCAGTTTCTCGCGGTCCCGTTCCGGGCAAAGCAGCCCGAATTTGGACTCAGTGCAGATCGAGGTGATCAGCGAGCGAGCCTTGCCGCGCACCTTGACGGCCTCGGCCTGTTCCGCCGGGTTTTCAACGACCTTGGCGGTTTCCCACTCGGCGCGGAGCGTGCCATCTTCCGCGATGTAGTCCGCCTTGATATCGCGGCGGTAGTAGCGAGCGTTGCCCGCCACTTCGGTTGATAACGAGACCAGGAGTCCCGGTCTCAGGGTGCTTATTTGCATTGGAGTGATCCTTGTGTGTGGTTGGTGGTTTCGCGGCGGGCGAGTTCGGCCGTGAGTTCGGCGTCGGAAAACGATGTAATGCGGCCGACTTTGAACGGTCGGCGATTTGCCACTTGTTCCTTCGGGGTTGCCCACCGTAGCCTGTTCCCTGATTTCGACGGACGCGTCCCCGCCCGTCCGACAACTTCCAGGAAACCGAAGCGTTTCCCGGTGTGATCGACTTGAGCATGATCGATGCGCAGACACCCGCAGGACGTTGATCTGCCGTCTCGAAGGGATAATCCGTTGACCAGTTTCACCGTGCCGCAGTCGCATTGGCAGTGCCAATAGGCATTCCCGTTTCTGGTCTCCCCGTAAGATAGCACTTTCCACATGCCAAACCGGGATAGGGTAAGGTCAATCCTTAGCATCGTTGCCTCCCTACAGGTCGAGCGCGCGCACGCCTGATGGCGCACTTTGTTCGTCAAGCGTTTTGCTGGTGGCTGGTTGCATCCGGCCCGCCGCCCACTCACGCCGTTTCTGGAAAGTCTCGGCGGCAGTTTTGCTAAGAGGCACAACCGTGCGCGCCGCAGCGATCAGATCGGCGGAGCCAATCTCCCGTTCGTTGTCTGCGAAGGCCATAAAGAGCGCATCGGGCACCAGAGCGGCGATTTCAGCCCCCGTAAAGCCCTCGCAGGCCGCTGCCACCGCAGCAAAGTTGATTGACACTTTGCCCCGGCCATTCGAGCGCATCGCAGCCTGGGCGATCTCAGTGCGCTCCATTTGATTAGGTAGGTCCAGAAAGAAAAGTTGGTCAAACCGGCCCTTCCGTAAAAACTCAGGTGGCAGGTTAGGTTCGTTCGCGGTAGCAACGATAAATGCTCCGCTGTCCTGCCGCTCCTGCATCCAGGAGAGCACCGCGCCAAGGGCATCGGCGCTAACCCCGCCGTCAGCGGCGCCCTGAGTGGCGCCAGCAAGGGCTTTCTCAACCTCGTCCAGCCAAACCACGCAATTCCCGATCGCCTCGATGACGCGGAGTGCGCGGCGAAGGTTGCCTTCCGACTCCCCGACATATTTCGACTTGAGGGCGCCAAGATCGAGCCGGAGCAACGGCACGCCCCAGGCGGTAGCGACTGCTTTGGCGCACAAAGATTTGCCTGTTCCAGGATGCCCCAACAGAAGCATTCCCTTGGGTTTCGACAGCCCATAGGCGCGTGCGGCCGGGCTATATGCCAGCCGGCGGGATACAAGCCACGTCTTCAACAGGTCCAGCCCGCCAACCGCTTCCAGCCCGCCCGGAATGGGATCATACCACTCCAGCACACGCTCGCGCGCCACCACGCGCCGTTTCTCCTGCGCGACCGCCGCGGGATCGATCCGCCTGAGTTGAACGAGGGACTTGGCGTAGCACGCCGCCGCTTCCTCCCCAGACAATCCGACTGCCGCATCAACCGCCGCGTCCCTGGAACCGTTTGGTGCGGCGGTCTCACGGATATTGTCAGGCAGGCCGGCAATGGCCGCGTCCAGTATCCGCGCAATCTCGTCACGATCAGGCAGTGGCCATTCGATGACAGTGGCGGAATTGCTCAGTTCGGGGGGGACGTTGCCATCGGGCGAAAGCACGATGATTGCCTGTGCGCTGTCACGTTTGACCGTGGGTAGCTGGCGGGTGACGTTGCGCAGCATCCTGATAGTCGTGATGCCAATTGATCCCTGTAACCACGGCGGGAGGTCCCGGAGTATCCACACGCATCGCTCGCGGCCGGCCATGGCGCGGTCCCGTATCGTCGCCAGGACTTCGCCAGGGTCGGGACCAGGGACGGATGGACCCATAGGCTTGCCGGTCATGTCGCAAACCCCCTGGGCCACGTCCCAGGTCCGGCATTGGTAGGAAGCTGCCGCGGCCGCTTCCATCAGATAGCCCTCAACCCGCGCCTCTTCACGGGTCACGATCCAGAGCAAGGGATTGCGAGCCCGCAACAGGGCAGCGATGTCCGCGGTTTGCAGGTCCGCTTTGGTTTTGGTGGTCATCCTACGATCCCCCTCATCGTGGCGTAAATCTTGACCACGAGCCTCAGTGTCGCGCTGTTTGGGTTGACGTTCTGGGCTTCCTTGGACATCGGGTGATAGCCCGAGGTTTGGGCGAAAAGGACAAGGTCGGCCAACGCCTGAA
>CAIYQA010000439.1 GCA_903928175.1 uncultured Spartobacteria bacterium
CGCAACCTTGCTCCCACGCGTTATGTTTGGAAGGCAAAGGGCGCGGAAATTCTCGCGAAGATCAAGCGCGCCCGCCAGAAAATGGAAGCGGAAAACGCCGAAACCTTATGATCCCTTATTTGTGAAACACTACACTAGCTGCGCGTTAAACCTGCGCTTGATTTTCAGGCTCCAAAGAACCCGCCCAAGCCACAGCGCGGACAGGCGTTCCTGCGCATTTGGCCCGGAACCGGCGGATATACAACCCACAAAACACCCTCCCGCTCGACCCTCCGACGTGGGCTGCGAATAACTTGAGCCGCGAACCTAAATGATCGTTCGACAGGCGAACTTTCCCTCATCTGCTTTTGTGACAATCCGGTTACAGGTATGCAAAACCCATATATTTACGTACACCTTTTGATGTATTTGGGTGTAAAACACCCAAGGCCGAATCAATGCGTTTTCATTCCCACGACACGGGGAGAAATTTGGGCCCGATCCGTAAAAAGCTTTGGATAGTTCGCGCTGGAAACTATTTTCCCTCCAATGCTTCGTGATGCGAACTATCGCGGGGTGCCCCCCTCTTTATTTGGCGCCAATCCCCCAAAGAAACCGCCGCTTAAATCGACTCCTGTTCTTTGCTGTTTTTGGGCCGATAATGCAGCACCTCGACCGACTCCAGGGTGGCTAATCCGCCCTCAAGCAAGCCATCCAGCACTGGAAGAAAGAGGTCGATCTTCTCCTGGCGGTCGACAATTTCAATCACCAGGGGCAAATCCATGGAAAGGCGCAGGATTTTGGCCGTGTGCACCCGGCTTGAGGCTCCATAGCCCAGCGGACCCCTTAAAACCGTGGCACCCGCGAGGTGCATCTCGCGAGCCTTCATCACCAGCACCTCGTAAAGCGGCTGGCGTCCGCACCGGTCGTTTTCTCCAATGTAAATACGCAGAAGTGTCGCTTGCTGTGGTAATTCCATAGGTTTTTACGTTCTATTTATCAAAACCGCCAGAAGGTGTCCCAGCCCCACCGCGACCAGGCAAGTGACCAAGGAAAGCACGGCATTGGCCCCTGCCGCAAACCATTCGCCGTCACGGGCCAGGTTGAGGGTCTGGAGACTGAAGGAGGAAAAGGTGGTATAGCCGCCGCAGAGGCCAATCATGACAAACTGCCGCAACGCCGGTTGCGCCCAATAACGGCCCTCGGGATCGGTCCACGTGGCAAAAAAGCCGATGAGGAGCGAGCCGGAAACGTTGACGACCAGTGTCCCCAATGGGAAAAACTCGCCGAAACGCTGTGCGACAGCCCCGGAGACCCAGTAGCGCGCCACGCTGCCCAGGGCTCCCCCGATGGCGATGAGAAAGTATTCAAGCATGGTAGAATCGGTTCCGCACCAGCGGAAGCAAGCGGAGTATCGCGCAAAAGTCGCCCAAAACGCAAAGAAAGAATTGCCCTCCTTCGACTGGAGCGCCGGTGTTTTTTGCGCGATTCCCCCTCGTGCCTTGTCTTTTCTGACGGACTGATTCTGTTCTCCTTCATTTTCTTCTTCCTGATTTCCTGAGTTCCAGATTCAATTTCCTCCTCCTTTTCCATGCTCAATCGCCCCGATCTCCTTACCCAAACGTCCGCCGCCGCCCCCCGCGAGCCGATTCCGAGTGCCGAACGCTGGACGGCAGCGCTCCTGCTCCTGACGGCCTTTGCGCTGCGCTGCCTCTACATTTTCCGGTTCCGCTACGACAGCGACGAGCCACAACATCTCCATACCACCTGGGGTTGGACCCAGGGTTTGTTGCAATACCGGGATTTTTTCGACAACCACACGCCGCTTTTTCACTTTCTCTTTTCCCCGTTGGTTGCCGCGCTCGGCGAGCGGACGGATATCCTCACCTACATGCGATTTGCGATGGTGCCGCTCTGGTTTTTGGCGCTCTGGGCGGTGTGGCGGATCGCGAGCCAGATTTTTTCGCGACGCGCGGGACTCTGGGCCGTGGTCTTTCTCGCTCTGCTGCCGTGGTGGTTTTTTTGCGCGTTGGAATACCGCACCGACAATCTCTGGGCTCCCTTTTGGCTTTGCGCCCTGGCGGTGCTTCTCCCCAGAAAGCTGACCCTTGGGCGCGCCTTCGCGGGCGGGGTCTTCCTGGGCTTGTGCTGTTGCACCTCGATGAAAACGAGCCTCCTGCTGGCGGTCTCCGCAATGGCCGCCCTCGCCGCTTCGCAGATTTGCGCCCGGCGCTTTGACCCGGCGGCGCTCTGGCGCTTGCTGAAAGCCGCGCTCGCCATCGTCGCGGGCCTCGTGCTTGTGCCCGCCGCCATTTGCGCCTTCTTCGTTTGGCAGGGATGCTGGAAGGAGTTCTATTACTGCGTCATTCAGCACAACGTCATGATCAATGTGGATTCCAACGTCCACCACTTGTATCAACGGCTCACGTTCCCCATTGCCCTCCCGTTCCTTCTTTATGGGGCCGTGCGGATGGCCCGGCATCCCGCCCCGCCGTCGCTTGCCCTGCGGCGCACATTC
This sequence comes from uncultured Spartobacteria bacterium, assembly GCA_903928175.1. Classification (GTDB taxonomy): domain Bacteria; phylum Verrucomicrobiota; class Verrucomicrobiia; order Chthoniobacterales; family Chthoniobacteraceae; genus UBA695. The sequence goes on from CAIYQA010000439.1 coordinate 2,498, forward strand.
CTCTTTCTCGTGGGCGGTCTCTACTACGTTTCGCTGGAGAGCTTCTGGGCTCTTTTGACGCGCCAGGATTACCTCCCCTTTTATCCCGTGGTGGCGATTGTCGCCACGCCCTTCATCATCTGGGGTATTCAGGCCTCAAAATGGGCCGGGTGGCGCACCACGCTCCTCACCGCCCTGGCGCTTGGGGAAATCGCCCTGATTTTGATCGGCCGACCACCCGGGATCGACGGCACCCGCGACGAACGCGAAATCCTCCGCGAAGTGCTCCAACTCACCCGGCCCGGCGAGTGGGTCATGGATTTTAAAGGCGAATCCGTCTTTCGGCGGCGTGCCTATTACTACGTCATCGAACCGCTCACCGTCCGCCGGATTAAGCTCAAAATGCTCCAGGACACCATTGCCCGGGATGTCGTGGAAAAGCAGGTCCACATCGTCGTAAACCGGGATCGCTGGTTTCAGAGGGAAACCCAAAAATTTTTGACGGAGAACTATCTCAATGTCGGCCAGGTGCGCGTCGCGGGCCGGGTATTGTCGATTGGCGAAACCGCTCCGGGTGCAACCCTTTCGTTTCCCGTCGCCATTCCTGCGGGGTATGTTCTCTGGGCAGACGGCAAACCGGTTCAAGGCATCCTCGATGGCCTGCCCTATACCGGCGCGCGCGATCTCGCTCCCGGGCTCCATACCTTCCGCCCCGAAGGAACCTTCCGCCGTCTCGCACTTTATTGGGACCGCGCTGCCAAAGCCGGTTACAAGCCAGTCGTGGATCGTCCCGACTGGCAATACGAGCGATAAGCTCGGTTCCGCGCCATGCGACGCTGCAAAGAATTATTGTGCCGTGGGCGCAAGGCTGGGCAGTGCCGCCTTGGGCTCGCTTGGGCGATGCAGAATGATTTCCTGCTGGATTAAAAGATCCAGCCGGTTGTGCAAAAGGAGCTCCTTGATTTCCGGGGTCGTGAGGCGGGATTGCACGGTCAGACGGCTGCCAAGCGTCTCATAAGGAGATTCCGCGGGTTGACCGAAGGGGCGATTCACCGCCACGAATGCGCCCGCATCCAGCAAACGCTGTGCTTCGTGTTTGCGGCGTGGATCATATCCTTCCACTTCGATGCCGGGCAGCAGAAACCGGTGCCGTTCAAAGCTGGAACGGAAATGGGAAGGGATATAAACCGTCTGTCCCTGGAGCGCTGCGATGGTCTTGTCCGGGTACTTGCCCAGCGGACCATGGGAAGGGGCGAGCACGCAACTGAGCGAGAGGAAAAGCAGGATCACCATGCAATGAAACGTGTAGGGGGCAACGCGATTCCAAAACAGCGTGACCAGCGACAGAGCCAGGGCGAAGCCCACCACGGCAAGCTGCCCCCAGTGCAAACCGGTCGGCGCAAAGCGGAAATAAATCGCGCAGATGCCCACGGCGAAGCCCGCCACCCCGAGCAGCGGAGGAAGTGCAAAGCCATAAAACAATTTGCGTGAAAAAGATTTCCAGGCCAGCCCCAGAAGCACCGCCAAGGCAGGAACTGTCGGGAGCAAGTAATTTTCCTGGCGTTGGGCGGGGATGGTGTAGAAGAGGATGAAGCTGAAGACAAAAATCCAGAGCGCCTTCTCCCCGGCCGGAAGTTGGGCGCGCCGTTTGACCGCGATCACAAGCAGCGCGAGGAGCGGCAGCGCCAGAAAACCGGCGTTGGCAAAGCTTCCAAGCCAGATGCGAAAAACGGTGTAATTGCCGGTAAACAGACTGGCGAAATAGTTTCCCTTTGCCAATTTGCCGAAGTTTTCTCCGAGCACAAAATGGTCCCAGACCGCTTTGGGATCAGGATCAAGCAGCGGCCACAAAGCGAAGCAGGCGAGGCCGGTCAACAGGGCAAGGGTGATTCCGGGGGCATCGCCTCGCAGGAACTCACGCAAGCACCAGCGCCGCGCCGCCAGGCAGATCCAACCGAGCGCCAACCAGACCGGAACCACGAGCACGAAGGATTTGTAGAGAAAGGCGAACCCAAACACCCCTCCCGCTAGAAACCAAAACGGCAACCTCAAGCCGTCCGGGGAGCGCTCCCGAAAGAGCAGGAGAGAGAAGGGAAGAAAAACAAAAAACGTCTCCGGCATGTTGGTCAAAAAAGGGCGGCCATATTGAAAAGTGGAGAAGAAGCAGAGAAAACTCAGGGCCGCCAGAAAACCGGGTTCGCTGTCGCCCGCCAATCGCCGCGCCAGCAAAAACACGAGCCCCGCCGTTAAAAAAGTGTAGAGGACGCTGGGAAAACGCAGTCGAAAGAGAGTCCACTTGGTTCCTCGTTCAGAGGTGGCCAGTCCCTGCCAGAAAAGGAGCGGCGGCTTGGTGTTCTCCATTTTCGGCGGCGCTTTCAGCGGCAGCCAATGGCCGCTGGCGGAGGTCAATCGCACGATGTGGATGTAAACCCCTTCGTCCCCGATTTTAGGGATGTTGATGCCGTCCAGGTCGTAGAAATAGGTAATCGCTGCCAGCAGCAGGACCAGCGGCCACCAAAACCGTTTCCGCAGCAGGGCGGCATGCGAAGGAATCATTTCATTGGCGTTCATCGGAAAGGAATCTCGCGGAAGTTCGCCGATGCTTCTGCAATTCCCCGCCCGCGCAGTCGCTTGAGGCCGAGCTGGATGCCGGTGACTAGTGAGGCGATGAAGTAGAAAGGATCTACGAGGTAATCCCAAAGATTGGGGGATTCCAGCAGGCGAAGATTGTATGCGAGAATGGCCAGCATGATCCAGAGGGCAAACCGATTACCTGTCGCGAGCAACGTGCAGGTCACAACCAGCATTGCAACAAGCATCCCTGTCGGTTGCCATCCGAGCGCATACGGATCCAGCGCCGTCAACCCCAGCGTCATCGGGTAAAGCAGCAGGCCGGTCAAAACCCCAAAACCGCAGCAAACAACCCTCTCACCTTTTTGGAGCATTCGCCGTCCTTGGAGCATTCGCCGTCCAGTCCACCGCTCCAGCAAACACATACCCACCCATACCGTCAGAGGGAGGGAGAAGTTAGCATTGCAGCCCACAATCCACCGGCCCAGGGCAATGCCGCGATACGGTAAAAGCAACAGAGCCAGAGTCGCCAGAGGGAGCCATAACCTGCGGATAAGGAAGGAAGGCGGAAAACAAAATCCCTCCGGTCGCACCCAGAAAACGAGCGAGAGCAGCCAGGTGCAGCCCAGCCACGGGAAAACCAGCGAGAAAGCATAGACGAGGTTTTCGTGACTCATCGTTTGGAATCGGGAACGGTCTGGCGATCAAGCCAGGCCAGGTTGAAGACGACGTGCTGGATGTGTTTGTGCTTCCAGGAATACACAATATGGATGCGGCCCGCGCGGTCCTGGATCATGCAGGGATACGAGAAATCCTCGCCAGCTTCCGCTTCCAGTGTCGCCACCCTCTGCCAGGTTTGCCCTTTGTCGCGCGATACGGCCAGGCGCAGATTCTCGCGCCGCTTGGAGCTGTCGTTGAATACCATCAGCAATCGCCCGTCCGCGAGTGATACGGCATCCAGCCCCGAGCCGGGATTGGGCAGCGCGAGGCGGCGCGGCTTCTGCCAGGAATTCGCATCACCGGAAGAGTCGCTGACCGCGAGCGTGTGCGTCATCGTGCAATCGCGCAGAAACGCCTGAAGTTGATTGCCTTCGGAACAGACGACCGTCGGTTGGATGTAGGAATTTCCCCCGGCAATCCGCTGCTTGCTCCAGCAAACGCGGGCCGCATCGCCACTGCCCGAAAACCAGACAATCTCAGGGAAACGCCTCACAAACTCCTGGTAAATGGGAACGCCGATGGCTTCCTCGGTGATGGAAAACGGTTTGCAGCGCACCAACTCACTCTGGTTCAAAAAAGGGCTGAGCGTGAGGTGGCGCGAAGCGGTCCAGGTCGCCCCTTCGTCCTCGGAGATTTTCACATTGAGCGAACTGCCCGACCAGCCGCCGAGCGCGATGGACACATACACCAGCCAAAGCCGTTTATGGCTGTCGGCGAAGATGACCGAGTTGCCCACTTTGCGCACATAGCGGCTGAGTTCCGCCCGGGCTGTTTCGCGGTTGACGATGCTGCGCGGGGTTGTCCACGGCTCTTCCCCTATTTTTTTGGAAAACGAAATGGCAACATCCCCTGCCCCTTCGCGGGTCCCTCCATACCAAGCGGCGCAGAATCCGCCCCCGGGCAATTCGCAAATCGTGGAGGCATGAACAAAAGCGGCCGTTTCCTGGGGATCAATGAAAGCCCGTTGGAAAAAAGCAGGCTCATTGCTCTGGACCGCCACGGGCGGCGTCGCGCGGAACGCCTTGGGTCCCGGCAAGGGATGGGCGCAATTTCCCTGCCAAAATGCCCATCCCCAAAGAACCAACGCCACCCCCATGCAAAAGAATCTGGCGGGCCAACTCATGCCGGATAAACGCTGGGAAGAACAAGTAGGGGCATCATGAATCTTCATTTATGTGACCCGCTTTACGCCCTGTCAAAAGGAAAAGGCTAGCGGCTTCACTCGGGCTTCACGATCAATTGCAGCGCCACGCTCTTGAAGTAAACGGGGTTGAAGCCGCGCGTTTCAAAAACCTGCCACCCGGGCTCGGGCGTAATGGTTCCCACGGGAGCTACGCAAAAGCGCGGGCCCGGTTTCGCCATGAACACCTTGAGTTTGGAGACCGAAAGCGGGGAATACCATCCGTGCACATACCGGCGCGCATACCAAATAAGACTCGGTTCCTGATACCCCGTGGAGGCAAATGGCATCTCCGGTCGCAATGCGGCAGCGCTCTTCTGAATGAGCACGTAGCCCGGAAAAAACCGGGCCAGCAGCGGGAAGACGAACAGGAAAATCGCCGCGCCGACAACCAGCGTCACCTTCGCCCAACGCACGAGGCTCTCGCGCCGCTCCGGCACGAGTTCCCGCGCCATCAGGATCGCCAGCAACGGAAATGCCGGCAACGTGTAATGAGGTAACTTGGTTCCCACCAGCGTAAACACGCCGAAAACGAGCGCAATCCCCAGCAGCAAATAACGCTGCTCATCGCACACCCCTGTCTCAGCCCGGCGCAACCGTCCCGCCAGCCACGGAAGCCGCAGGGACCACGGGAAAAAGCTCAGAAAGACTGTGACCAAATAGAACGGGAGCATGAGCACGTACCCGGCAAACCCCTGGACCCCATGCCCTTCCATCGCCGAAACCGAGCGGCCAATGACGTGTTGCCCGATCCCCACCTTGAGGAACTCGCCCTGCGTCCGCAGCATCGCCGGGATGCCCCATGCGCCCACCAACGCGAAGAGGAGCAGCAAGCCCAGGATCACGCGAGTCCACCGGAGCGCAGCGCTGGTTGGGTCCCCCTCCCCTTCCGGTGCACTCTCTTTGCGCGCCGCGCAAAAACCCACCACCGCCAGCGGCAGCCAGGCCACCGGGCCTTTGGCGAGAAAGCCGAGCACCAGCGAGCCATAAAACAGGGCCCACCATCCCCAGCGGGAACGCGGGGAGGCCCCGGCGCGCAGCAACTCCCAACCACTCCACATGGAGAGCGTGAAAAAAAGCACCATCAACATGTCCGCCACCGCCCCTTTCGCGTGCATGGAAACCTGGAGGCTCGTCAAAAAAATGAGCGCCGCCCCCCACCCCACCCCGGCGCCGTACAAGCGCAGTCCAAATCCATAGACCACGAGCACGGTCGCCGCCACCGCCAGCACCGAAGGGAGCCGCGCGGCGAAATCGGTTTCCCCGAGAAATTTGTAGCAGGCTGCCTGCGCCCAATAAACCAGCGGAGGTTTGTCAAAGCGGTAAACATTATTGAGGTAGGGCACCACGTAATCCCCGCGCTCCCGCATTTCGCGCGAGGCCTCGGCGAAGCGGGGTTCGTCACGGTCGATCAAAGGCAGCGACCAAGTCCCGGCGGCAAAAAACAGCAGGGCGAGAATCAAGAGAGTCAACGGAGGAGAAAAACGCATTCGCCAGACTGTATAAAGGGTCAATCCCGAGAAGCAAGCGCTGCCTTTCTCTCCGGCCACGGCTCCCGGTCATTTTGGATGGCACACTCCGGATTGTTTCCTTTCCTGATTTCCTGATTTCCTGATAAACTTCTCCTGATACCATGATTCTACTTCCAGCCATCGACCTCATGGGCGGCCAAGTCGTCCGCCTCCGCCAAGGCAAAGCCACAGAAAAAACCGTCTATTCCAACGACCCCGCCGCGTTCGCCAAAAAGTGGGTGGATGAAGGGGGCGACTTCCTGCACATCGTCGATCTCGATGCGGCGTTCACCGGCATCTCGCAAAATTTGGAAGCCGTCCGCGCCATCACGGCCGCCGCGGGCGTCCCGTGCGAGTTGGGCGGCGGGATGCGCACCGAGGCAGCCATTGCGGCGGCGTTCGAGGCCGGGGTGGCGCGTGTGGTCATCGGCACCCGCGCCGCCGAATCGGTGGATTTCGTCGCCGCAATGGCCGCGAAGTTCGGCGGGGAGCGGATCGCCGTGGGGATCGATGCCCGCAACGGCGAGGTCTCCGTAAAAGGCTGGACCGAGGCGTCGGGGGTGCGCGCTGTCGATCTCGCCAAGCAGGTGGAAGCCGCTGGAGTTGGGACGATCATTTACACCGACATCGCCACCGATGGGATGCTGGAAGGCCCGAACTTCGCGGAAATGGAGCACCTGCTCGGGCAGTTGAAATGCCAACTCATCGCCAGCGGCGGTGTTTCCTGCGCGCAGGACGTGCTGCGGCTCAACCAGATGCAGGGGCTCTATGGCGTCATCATCGGCAAGGCGCTCTACGACCAGAAAATCGATCTTCCGGCGCTCGTCACCGAACTCCAGCGGCAGCGCCGGGCGCGTTGACTCCCCTGCCCTGCCGGCATTTGAGCGCGGAACAGGGGTAAACAAGCGGTTTCCGGGCAAAGTTCTGCGCGTCCTTATACCCTCTGCACTTTTGAAGCAGTAGAATCCGAAGCGCCAACGGCGCGGTAGCATACCAGCCTGGGGCGCAGCCCCAGGTATCGGAAAAACAAGGGAACGGGCTGAAAGCCCGACGCATAAACGCGGATATTCCAACCCGCAAAAGGTATTATTTTCCCAGCGGGCGGCTGATATTGGCTCCGGCGGGCGGGACAAACTCAAAGGTGCTCGCGGGGATCGGATCGCGGCGGGCCGCAGTGTAGGTGGTGACCACCTGGTCGCCCTTGGGAAGCGTCAGATCGGTGCGGCGCACGTCGAGTTCCTTGTCGAGGACGACGACAAGTTGCGCGACGATTTTTTTCAAGTTGCTGCGGTGCGGCGTGAGCACGATCCGGTAGCCGCCCCCCTCTTCCGGGGTGACTTCCAGGCGATAAAACTCCTCCACACGGGCGAAATTGAGCCCGGCAGTCAGCGCGGCGAGGGCATCATCGAACATGGCCCGCTTGCCCAGCGTGTATTGCTCGGCTTCCCGGAAATTCGGGTAATAAATCCAGAGTTCGCGCCCGTTGCTGACGGTCAGGCTCGGATTGGAGCCGGACATTTCGCGGCGGAATTTATTGGGGATTTGGAAGGCAATCGTCCCGGTGCTGATAAGCGGTTTTTTCAAGAGCCGGGAGGTGCGTTGCTCGGAAAAAGCTGCCGCAAAGCACGGCGATTTGTCGTGCACAGCTTGGAGACGCCCCAACAACGCGGTCCGCTCGGGTGCAGTGAGCGGTTCGGCGGCGCGGATGGGGAGGCTCAGGAGGCTTATGGTGGCTAGGATGAGGCAAAAAAAGCGTTTCATTTGTTCCAAGGACTATCGGTAGCCTTTCCACAAGTAGGCGGGAAGAATAAAGAACAGAGTGGAAAAAAGACAGCACGCGACGCCCAACGCACAGACGAGCCCCAGGCTGGAGAGCGCCGGGTGGTTGGCCCAGCCGAGCGAGCCAAATCCGGCAATGGTGGTCAGGCCGCTGAGCATCACCGGTTTGACGATGGAGGCCATCGCATGTTGGGCGCGATCCCGCTGGCGCACGGCGAGAATGACGTAGATGCCGTAGTCCACGCCCACACCGAGAACGAGCGGGAAAGAGAGGACGTTGAAGAGATTGAGCGGCAAGCCGGTGAGCTTCAACCCGGCGATCATCGCGCCGATGCTCAGGCCCAGGCTCACCATCAGGACCGCGAGTGGGGCGACCGCGCGGTACATGAACGCCAGCAGCACGATGTTAAAGAGGATCATGGCGATGCTCAATTGCCAGAGCTTGGTCTGGCTCCACGGCACGAGGTCGGCCATGACGTAGCTCCAGCCGGTGTAGAGCGGGGCCGCGTTCGGTGTGTCGAGTGCGCGCCGGAGCGCTTTCTGTTCCGCCGGGGCGCCGATGGTCTGGTTGGGTGTGATGTAAGCCGCGCCGATGTTCGGGGTGTTGGAAAGGAACCGGTCGATGACAAAGCGCCAGCTTGAGGTCTCGGGCAGCGTGCGCCGCCAGTCGAGCGCAGCGCGGTCCCCGCGGCCTAGATTGGAGAGCGCGTCCAGCAGCCCAAACGCGCTCTGGAACGGCGCGGCATCGAAGTCGTTGGCGTCGAGCGCTTGCGCAAGCGCGGTGCGGCTTGCGGCGGCATCGAACGTGCGCAACCGGGCGAGATTTGCTTCCACGCGCTCCGGCGAAAAGGCAAACGCGGCGGGCGTGGAGACATTGGCGATTTCCCCGCGCGCTTTGGCCGCGAGGCATTGCGCCTGGAGCGCATCCCATTGGGTATGAAAATCCGTCGCGTCGCGCCCTTGGACAATCGCAAGCACCGGCTCCGCCTTGCCTTTGTTGAGTTTCTCTTTGATCTTGCGCAGGGCAAACCCGGCGCGGCTGTTGAGCGGCTCCAGCGATTGCGGGTTCACATCAAAGCGTACCGTTCCCGCCGGGGCCGCTGCGAACGCCGTGAGCAGCACGAGCAAGGCGAGCGCGCCATAGACCACCGGCTTGGGCGCGCGGAAAAGGCGGTCGAGGTAGCCTTGCGTGGCGTTGAAAATCAGATCCTCCCCGCCCGGTTTGTGCGTGGAGCCGACGAAGACGAAAAAGAGGGTCATCATCAACACCGCCGCGATGAGGATGCCCACGCCAATGAGCGCGCCGAGTTGCGCGAAGCCGGGCGATTCGCTCAACAGCAGCGAGACGAACGCCGCCGCCGTGGTGGATGCCCCGAAGAGAATGCCGCGCCCGAGTTGGTGTACGGAATCCTTCGTTGCCGTGGGGTGATCGAGCCCGCAGTTGCGCTCCGTCTGGTAGGTGCCGTAAAGCAGCATGCCGAAGTCCACGCCCAAGCCGACGAGGATCGAGCAAAGCCCCATCGTCACGACGTTCAATTTCGGGAACAGCAACGCGCCCGCGGCCACCGCTCCCAGGCAGCAAAGCAGCAGCACGAGCAGGATCGCCAGCAGGGGCCGCACCCGTCGGAACCCGACGTAAAACACACCGGATACCAACACCACCGAACCGAGAATGGTCGCCAGCACATCGTGCTTCATCCCGTCGGAAAGCTCGCCCACATAAGCGGTGCGCCCGGTGACGAGGATTTCCGGGGCGGGACCGCTCTTCCACCCGGCAAGCACGCGCGTCTTGAACTCCTCCACTTTTGCCAGAACCGCCCGGCACGTTTCCGCGTCCAGGCTCTGCTGCGTGCTCACCGCGATCACCACGCGCAAGGTCCCGTCGGCGGCGGTGAGCGGCCGGGTGTTTTCAGCGGAAAACGAGGCGGAGAATGGAGTCAGCGCGGCGGCAACGATCCCGAGCGGGTCCAAATTCAACTCCATTTCGGCCTTGGGCGACCCGGCTTCCATCTCCGTGCGCTTCAGGGCAAAGCGTTTGGCAATCGCCTCCGGTGTGAGCCGTTGCAGCGTGTCCGCAAACGCGGGGGCGGATTGGTCCAGCAAGAGCGGCACGGCCAGCGTCTGGAGTTCGCGCGTGCCTTCCGGAGCATCCATCGGCGAGCGGTCCATCACCCGCACGACCCACGGCTCCTTGCGCAGCGCGTCGCCGAAATACTCGGCAAAGCCGTCCAAATCCGTCGCGTGCGCCTCGTCCCACAGCGCAAAAGTGATCTCGCG